>NZ_JAPSIW010000062.1 GCF_031178505.1 Streptomyces sp.
TCGACCGTGTCGCCAACCTTGGCAGTGGAAATCTTGTCAACCTCAACGATGTCGCCGACAGCAACCTTGTGCTGGCGACCACCGCTGCGCACGATGGCGTACACGCGGATCTCTCTCTCACTCGCGATGGAACCTCTGACGCCAGCCGCCCACACGGTCCCCGAGGGGTCCGTGGTGATCCGGGATCGGACGAGCGGCCTCTCCCGACGGGCGGGAGGGAGGTGCTCAGAGGTGCGGCGCGCCCTACAGACACGCCGACGACCTAGGGTACGGGCGGCTGACGCGGGGGGTCAAATTCGCCCGACCGGGTGCGGACCGCCCCGTGCTGGGGCGGTCCGCGCCGGTGGAACGGACCGGATCAGTCCTGGGCCTGAGCCGGGGACTTCTCCGCCGCCTTCTTGGCGGTGGTCTTCTTGGCGGTGGTCTTCTTCGCCGCCGTCTTCTTGGCCGCCGTCTTCTTCGCGGCGGTCTTCTTGGCCGGGGCCGCCTTCTTCGCCGTCTTGCGGGCCGTCTTCCGGGCCGCCGGGGCGGCCTCGGACTCCGGCTCGGCCTGCGGCTCCGCGGCGGGGGTCTCCGGCGCGTCCTGGGCGGTGGCCGCGGGCAGGACGACCACGGCCGCCTCCTCGGCGCCCGAGGGCGAACCGGCCGGGGCGGTGGCCTTGCGGACCACCCGGCGGCGGGTGCGCGGCGCGGCGGCGGGGGCCTCCTCGGCGGCCGGCTCGGGCGCCGGGGCGGGCTCGGGCGCCGCGACCGGCTCCGGGGCCGCCTCCACGACGACCTCGGCCTCCGCCACGGGGGTGGTGGAGACGACCGGCGCGGACACCTTGCGGGTGGCGCGGCGGCGGGTACGCGGCGCGGGCGCGGCGCTCTCCTCCGCGGCGGGCTCCGGCCGCTCGGCCGGGGCCGGCTCCGGGGCGGTCTCCGCGACCGGCTGGGGCTCCGGGGTCACGGGCGCGGTCTCGGCCGCGTCCTCGACCAGCTCCACGGCGTCGGTCTCGACGACCGGCGTCGAGGCGACCGGGGCGGTGGCGCGCCGGGAGGCGCGGCGCCGGCCACGGCCGCGCGAGGCGGCGGCCTCGGCCTCCGCGACGCTGCTGTACAGCTCCTCGTCGGGGCGGAAGGGCTCCTCCACGGCCACCGGGGCGGCGATCTCCGCCGCGACCTCGGCCTCGGTCTCCACCTCGGCCTCCTCGGCCGGGGTCTCGACGGCCTCGTGCTCGTGGACGTGCTCGGCGCCGCCGCGGCCGCGCTTCTTCGAGCGCTTGCCGCCGCCACCGCCGCCGGCGGTGGTCGGCTGCTCCATGTGGACGATGACACCGCGGCCGTTGCAGTGGACGCAGGTCTCGGAGAAGGACTCCAGCAGGCCCTGGCCGACCCGCTTGCGGGTCATCTGCACCAGGCCGAGCGAGGTGACCTCGGCCACCTGGTGCTTGGTCCGGTCGCGGCCCAGGCACTCCAGGAGGCGGCGCAGCACCAGGTCGCGGTTGGACTCCAGGACCATGTCGATGAAGTCGATCACGACGATGCCACCGAGGTCGCGCAGCCGCAGCTGGCGCACGATCTCCTCGGCCGCCTCCAGGTTGTTCCTGGTGACGGTCTCCTCCAGGTTGCCGCCCTGGCCGGTGAACTTGCCGGTGTTGACGTCGACCACGACCATCGCCTCGGTCTTGTCGATCACCAGCGAGCCGCCGGACGGCAGCCAGACCTTGCGGTCCAGCGCCTTCATCAGCTGCTCGTCGATCCGGTACGTGGCGAAGACGTCGACCTCGCTCGTCCACTTGGACAGGCGGTCGACCAGGTCGGGCGCGACGTGGGAGACGTACCCGTGGATGGTCTCCCAGGCCTCGTCGCCGCTGACGATGACCTTGGAGAAGTCCTCGTTGAAGATGTCGCGGACGACGCGGACGGTCATGTCCGGCTCGCCGTAGAGCAGCGTCGGGGCGTTGCCGCTCTGCGCCTTCTTCCGGATGTCCTCCCACTGGGCCTGCAGACGCTCGACGTCACGGCGCAGCTCGTCCTCGCTCGCGCCCTCGGCGGCGGTGCGCACGATGACGCCCGCGTCCTCGGGGACGATCTTCTTGAGGATGGTCTTCAGACGGGCCCGCTCGGTGTCCGGGAGCTTGCGGCTGATGCCGGTCATCGAGCCCTCGGGGACGTACACGAGGTAGCGGCCCGGGAGGGAGACCTGGCTGGTCAGACGGGCGCCCTTGTGGCCGATCGGGTCCTTCGTCACCTGGACGAGGACCGACTGGCCGGACTTGAGGGCGGTCTCGATGCGGCGCGGCCCGTTGGCCATGCCGAGCGCCTCGAAGTTGACCTCACCGGCGTACAGGACGGCGTTGCGGCCCTTGCCGATGTCGACGAAGGCGGCCTCCATCGACGGCAGCACGTTCTGGACCTTGCCCAGGTAGACGTTGCCGACGTAGGAGGTGGCCTGCTCCTTGTTGACGTAGTGCTCGACGAGGACGTTGTCCTCCAGGACGCCGATCTGGGTGCGCTCGCCGTTCTGGCGGACGACCATCACCCGCTCGACGGCCTCGCGGCGGGCGAGGAACTCGGCCTCGGTGATGATCGGCACGCGGCGGCGGCCCTGCTCGCGGCCCTCGCGGCGGCGCTGCTTCTTCGCCTCCAGACGGGTCGAGCCCTTGATGGACTGGACCTCGTCCATGCCGGTGCCGGGCTCGGCCTTCTCGCGGGCCGGGCGCGGCTCGCGGACCTTGACGACCGTACGGACGCCGTCCTCCTCGGCGGCCTCCGCCTCGGCGGCGGCGTCACCGCTGCGCCGGCGGCGGCGCCGGCGACGGCGGGAGCTGCTGGAGCCGCCGCCGTTCAGGCCGTCGTTCTCCTCGTGCTCGTCCTCGCCCTCGGCGGCTTCCTCGCCCTCGTCCTCGGCGTGGTACTCCTCCGACTCCTCGGACTCCTCCGTGTCGGCGAGCTCGCCGCGGCGACGGCGGCGGCCACCGCGACGGCGGCGGCGGGACGGGCGGTCCTCGTACTCGTCGGTCTCCTCGGCCTCCTCGGCCGCCTGCGCCTCTTCGGCGGCCTCGGCGGACTCCACCTCGGGCTCGTCGGCGACGGTGGCCGGGACGGGCTCGACGGCGACGGGCTCACCGCGGCGGCGGCGACGGCGGCGCGAGCCGGACTCGGCGCGCTCGGCGGTCTCCACGGCCTCGGGCGCCGGGGCGGTCTCCTCGAACTCCTCCAGCTCCTCGTCGTCCTCCACGGCCTCGGCGGCGGCGATGGCGGCCGCCGTCTCCGGGGTCTGGAACATCGGCTCGGTGAAGACCGGGGGCTGGAAGACGGGGACGGCGGGGCGGCCGGCGCGGCGCGGCCGGCCGGTCTCCTCGGCCGCCGGGGCGGGCTCGGCGGCGAACTGCGGCGAGGTGGCGCGGCGGCGGCCGCGGCCACGGGTGGCGGCGGTCTCGGCGGCGGTGACCTCGGCCTCGTCGGCGGCGATCTGCGCGACGGTGTCACCCGGCAGCGACTCGCCGGCGGCCGGCTCCTCGGCGGCGGGCGCCGGGGAGGTCACGGGGGCGGTCGCCTTGCGGGTGGCGCGGCGCCGGGTGCGCGGCGCGGGCTCGGCCTCCGGAGCCTCGACGGGCGCGGCCTCGGCGGCCGGCGCGGCGGCGACCTGGGTGACGGGCTCCTCGGCGGCAGCGGCGGCGGTCGGCGACGTGACGGGCGCGGTGGCCTTGCGGGTGGCGCGGCGGCGGGTGCGCGGGGCCGGAGCCTCGGCGGTCTCGGCGGCGGGCGCGGCCTCGGCGGCCGGCTCCTCCACCGGGGTGGCCTCGGCGGCGACCGGCTCGTCCGCGGGCGCCGGGGAGGTCACCGGAGCGGTGGCCTTGCGCGTCGCACGGCGGCGGGTGCGCGGGGCGGGCGCCGCTTCGGGCACCTCGGCGGCCGGCTCCTCCACGGGGGCGGCCTCGGCGGCGACCGGCTCGTCCGCGGGCGCCGGGGAGGTCACCGGAGCGGTGGCCTTGCGCGTCGCACGGCGGCGGGTGCGCGGGGCCGGAGCCTCGGTGGTCTCGGCGGCGGGCGCGGTCTCCGCGACCGGCGCGGCGGGCTCCGGGGTCTCGACGGCCTCGGTGGCACCGGCGGTCACCGGCGGGCCGGCCGGGCGGGATGCGGCGCGGCGCCTGCGGCGCGGCGGCAGCTTGTCCCCGGGGGCGTTGGTGTCGTTGTTGTTCTCGTCGTGTTCGAGCATGCGGGCGGTTCTCCCGTCACGCTCCCGGGCGCCGCGTCGGATTCCGGTCCGGCGGCACGGTCACGCCTGGGGCGCGGTGCCGCCGTCCGGGGCGCGGGCGCCGCACGGGAGCTGTATGTCTGGCTCGCCGGTTCCGTACGCCCGATGCGTACGGCCTGGCGAAAGTCTTCTGGTCAGTGCGCTGCCCGACCCAGGTGGCTCCCGAGTACGAGGGCGGCGCTACGACGACCGCTCCCTACGCGGTGCCCGCACTCGGCGCCGTCGCTGAAGCGGTCGCGGCGGCCGTGGGTGGAGCGGCCGTGACTGCCTCGCGGTCGGGCGCGAGCGGGTCGGTCACCGTGCCGGACTCCTCGTCGAAGGGGCCCTGCGCCAGCCTGGTCACCGCTGCGGGGACCGGCGGCGCCAGGTCGGCCACAGCTCGGAGACCGGACAGGACGTCGTCGGGTCGTACGGCGGGTGTCTCGTGCCGAACAACCAGCCGCAGTATCGCACAGGCACTGTCCAGCGGCCTATCACCGTGGGAATCGGCCTGGGGACGCGCTGCGACGAGTTCGGCGACGGCGGAACGGGCGTCGAAGGTGCGGATGCCGTTCTTGGTCTTGCGCTGGACCTCCACGGCCTCGGCCGCGTTGAACGCGGCCACGGCCTTCTCGGCCTCCTCGACGGTGACACCGTCGAGCCGCAGCTCCCACACGGAGGCGGTGAGCCGGTCGGCGAGGCCGGAGGTGCGGGCCTCGACGGCGTCGGTGATGTCGAGCCCGTCCGGCAGGGACTCGTCCAGCAGGGCCCGGAGGGTCTCGGGGTCGCGCCGCTCGGTGAGGGCGATCTCCAGGTACTCGGCCTCGGAGCCGGTGCCCGTCGGCGCGGCGTTGGCGTACGACACCTTGGGGTGCGGGGTGAAGCCGGCCGAGTACGCCATGGGCACCTCGGCGCGGCGCAGGGCGCGCTCGAAGGCGCGCTGGAAGTCACGGTGGCTGGTGAACCGGAGGCGGCCGCGCTTGGTGTAGCGCAGACGAATGCGCTGCACCGCCGGTGCGGGCGGCGGGCCTTCGGGCTGTCGCTTGCCCAGTGGTTCTTCTCCTCGGTGCGGGGCGGGCGCGGGTGGCGCACCGCCCGGAAGCTCATGGGGCGGCCCCTGGGGGGCCTGCCCGGATCACCCCCGCGTCTGCGGGGAGATCTCAGGGGCGGGCACCGCGCCGGGGACATTCCTTGTACTACCCAGAGTACGCGCCTTGGCCACCTCCGGTTCCCCGGCCTCCGGCACCCGGGTGCCGCCCACCAGCGCCCGCCAGGCGTCCGCACGGGCTTGGCGCACCGTGGCCCGCGCGGCGGCCAGGGTCCCCCGGACGGCGCGCCCCGCCTCCGCCGCCGCCTTCCGCGCGGGGGTCCACAGGGAGTCACGGACCCAGTGGCCGACGGGTGTGCACACGCTCCGGTAGAACCAGGCGGCGGGCCGGCCGACGAGGGTGCGGGCGAGGAGGGCGAGGGCCCGGCCGACGGCGCGCGAGACGAACCCGGCGACGCGCCAGCCGACGACGAACGCCGCCCCGATCTCCCGCGCCACGGGCAGGAGCACGCGCCGGCCGAGCCTGCCGAACGGCAGGACGACGGCGTACCGCCAGAGCAGCCCGAGCGGCAGCGCGATCCCGTACCGCGCGGCCGGCACGACCGCGTACCGCCACAGCCAGGAGAGCGGCAGCACGATGCCGTACCGCACGAGGGGCACGAGCACGTACCGCCAGAGCCCCACCCAGGGCCACACGAACAGCGCCCGCAGCAGCCACCCGCCGCCGAGCGCGAGCCCGCGGCCCAGTCGTGAGAAGAACCACGCGAGGCCCTGGCCCAACGGGGTGAGCACCGCGTGGTACAGCCAGGCGGCCGGTGCCCGCACCAGCACCTCCGCCAGGCGGACGAGGCCGTGGCCGAGCGGTGTCAGGACGGCCCGGTACAGCCAGGCGGACGGCACGGCGATCCCGTACCGCAGCACCGGCCCGAGGACGTACCGCCACAGCGCGACCCACGGCCACACGAACAGCGCCCGCCCGAGCCACACCCCCGCGGCGGCGAGTCCCCGCCCCAGCGGCCGCAGCACGGACCGGCCGACGAACCGCCCACCGGCGGCGAGGACGTCCCACACCATCCGCACCGGCACGACGAGCACCAGCACGACGATCCTCACCGGAATCCTGACGACCGCCGTCAGACATCCCTCCGGCGCGGGCGCGGGCGGGGGCGCGGGCTTCTCCATGCTCATGCCGGACATGACGCGACGGCCCGTCCCAGGGTTCTCACCTGGGACGGGCCGTCACCGGAGCGTTACGAGGGGCCTTCCGGCCGGACTACTTGACCACGGTCAGCGGCAGGAGCTTCTTGCCGGTCGGGCCGACCTGGATCTCGGTCTGCATGGCCGGGCACACGCCGCAGTCGAAGCACGGCGTCCAGCGGCAGTCCTCGACCTCGGTCTCGTCGAGGGCGTCCTGCCAGTCCTCCCAGAGCCAGTCCTTGTCGAGGCCCGAGTCCAGGTGGTCCCAGGGCAGGACCTCCTCGTAGGTGCGCTCGCGGGTGGTGTACCAGGCCACGTCCACGCCGAACTCGGGGAGGGTCTTCTCCGCGCACTCCATCCAGCGGTCGTACGAGAAGTGCTCGCGCCAGCCGTCGAAGCGGCCGCCGTCCTCGTAGACCGCCCGGATGACGGCGCCGACGCGGCGGTCACCGCGGGAGAGGAGGCCCTCCACGATGCCGGGCTTGCCGTCGTGGTAGCGGAAGCCGATCGAGCGGCCGTACTTCTTGTCACCGCGGATCTTGTCACGGAGCTTCGCCAGGCGCTCGTCGGTCTCCTCGGCGGAGAGCTGCGGCGCCCACTGGAAGGGGGTGTGCGGCTTGGGGACGAAACCGCCGATGGAGACGGTGCAGCGGATGTCGTTCTGGCCGGAGACCTTGCGGCCCTCGGCGATCACGTTCATCGCCATGTCGGCGATCTGGAGGACGTCCTCGTCGGTCTCCGTGGGCAGGCCGCACATGAAGTACAGCTTCACCTGGCGCCAGCCGTTGCCGTACGCGGTGGAGACGGTCCGGATCAGGTCCTCCTCCGAGACCATCTTGTTGATGACCTTGCGCATGCGCTCGGAGCCGCCCTCGGGGGCGAAGGTGAGGCCGGAGCGGCGGCCGTTGCGGGTCAGCTCGTTGGCCAGGTCGACGTTGAAGGCGTCGACGCGGGTGGACGGGAGGGACAGACCGATCTTGTCCTCCTCGTACCGGTCGGCCAGGCCCTTGGCGATGTCGCCGATCTCGGAGTGGTCCGCGGAGGACAGCGACAGCAGGCCGACCTCCTCGAAGCCGGTGGCCTTGAGGCCCTTCTCCACCATCTCGCCGATGCCGGTGATGCTTCGCTCCCGCACGGGGCGCGTGATCATGCCGGCCTGGCAGAAGCGGCAGCCGCGGGTGCAGCCGCGGAAGATCTCGACGGACATGCGCTCGTGGACGGTCTCCGCGAGCGGGACGAGGGGCTGCTTGGGGTACGGCCACTCGTCGAGGTCCATGACGGTGTGCTTGGACACGCGCCACGGCACGCCGGAGCGGTTGGGCACGACACGGCCGATGCGGCCGTCCGGCAGGTACTCGACGTCGTAGAACGCCGGGATGTAGACCGAGCCGGTCTTCGCGAGACGGAGCAGGACCTCCTCGCGGCCGCCGGGCCGGCCCTCGGCCTTCCACCGGCGGATGATCTCGGTCATGTCGAGGACGGCCTGCTCGCCGTCGCCGATGATCGCCGCGTCGATGAAGTCCGCGATCGGCTCGGGGTTGAAGGCGGCGTGGCCGCCGGCGAGCACGATGGGATGGTCGACGGTCCGGTCCTTCGACTCCAGCGGGATGCCCGCCAGGTCGAGGGCGGTGAGCATGTTGGTGTACCCGAGCTCGGTCGAGAAGGACAGACCGAACACGTCGAAGGCACCGACGGGCCGGTGGCTGTCGACGGTGAACTGCGGCACGCCGTGCTCGCGCATCAGCGCCTCGAGGTCGGGCCACACGCTGTACGTGCGCTCCGCGAGGACGCCCTCACGCTCGTTCAGTACCTCGTAGAGGATCATGACGCCCTGGTTGGGCAGGCCGACCTCGTACGCGTCCGGGTACATCAGCGCCCAGCGGACGTCGGCGGACTCCCACGGCTTGACCGTGGAGTTCAGCTCTCCACCGACGTACTGAATCGGCTTCTGCACGTGCGGGAGCAGAGCTTCGAGCTGCGGGAAGACAGACTCGGCAGCAGACATCTCGAACCTTCGTGAGCTGGCAGGGGGGCGACTCTCAAGCGTACCCCGGTGCTCAGCGGCTCAGTGCCGCCCGCAGCCCGGGGCCGGAGGCGCGGGCCCACAGCTCCGGCAGCTCCCCCGCCCGGGTCTCCGCCGTCGCCGCCTCGCGGCCGTACAGAACGCCCCAGGTGAAGGCGGACTCGCCGGCCGCGTGGGCCTGGATGGCGAGTTCGCGCAGCGCCTCGCGGGTGACGACGCTGTCCTGGTGGTCACCGAGACAGGTCTGGAGGGCCTTGACGCGCTTGGCGAACCGCCGGGCGGGTTTGCCGACGGCGGGGCGGGCGGCCTCGGCGGCGTACCGGGCGCGTTTTGCGGCCTTGCGGGCCTCGTGGAGGGCGAGGTCACGCCGCTCACCGGGATCGAGGGCGAGGGCGCGTTCGACCCGGGCGCCGAGGCGGTCGTGGTCCTTGCGGACGGCGCCGGCGAAAACCTCGCGGGCGTCGCGGGAGGCGGCCTTGCGCAGCGGCGGGTCGGCGAGGAGCCGGTCGAGGGCGGCGAGGAGGGCGAGGTGGCGGTCGGAGTCGAGGGCGGCGAGGACGGTGCGGCGGGCGGAGGCCTCCCGGGCGGTGTGCCAGATCCGGAGGCGGCCCTGGACGGGGCCGAGGAGGAGGGGGCCGGGGACGGCGTCGACACGGGCGCGGAGGCGTTCGGCGAGGACCTCCGTGTCGCGGGCGACGCCGAGTTCGCCGGCGAGCCACTTCAGCTCGCGCCCGATCGGGTCGGTGACCTCCCGGTCGAGGACCTTGCGGTACGTCTTGAAGGCGCTGCGCAGGCGCCGGCAGGCGACCCGCATCCTGTGGACGGCGTCCGGCCGGTCGCGCCGGACGGCGGGGTCGAGGGTGACGATCGCCCGGATCTGTTCGCGTACGTAGGCGAGGACGGCGGCTCCGGCGGTGCCGGGCGCGGCGGGCGGGGCGGCGAGGACGGGGGTGGGGCGGGCACCGGTGTCGGCCAGGGCGCGGGCGAGCTTGGAGGCGGAGGTCGCGGGGTGGATGCCCGCCTTGAGGAGGCGTTTCCCGACGGCGTCGAGGAAGGCCTCCCCGTCGGCGCGGGCCTTCCCGGCCCCGTCGCTCCCGGCCCCGGCCCGCGCGCTCCCGGCCGCCTCGCCGCCGAAGGCGTCGTCGTCCGCGAGTTCGACCTCGATCTCGGTCCAGGCGGCCCGCTTCCCCTTCGCTCCCCGGTCCCTGCGCTCGGCGCGGACGGTGTCCACGGAGACCTCCGCGAGGAGCGTGCCGTCGTCGCCGAGGAGGTGGCGGACGGCGCGGGAGGAGCGGAGGCGGACGACGGGGACGACCTCGGTGTCGCGGACGCGGGAGCGCAGGAGCGCGGCGAGGTCCGGTGGGAGCGTGTCCGAGAGCGGGGCCCGGATCTCGTCGCGTACGCCGGGGGCGACGGGGAACTTCAGGTGCCAGCCGGCGTCCCGGCCGCCGGTGCGGCGGCGCAGGGTGAGCCCGTCGGCGGCGAGGCGCAGGTCGGGGGTGTCGTAGTAGACGGCGTCGAGTTCCATGACGCCTTCGTCGGTGACCCGGGCGACCCCGGGGACGCGGGTCAGGTCGGGCAGGGTGGTGGTGTCGTCGGCTTCGTACTTCCGCTCGGTCTCGCGCTTCGTCTCGGCCATGTCATTGAATCTAGCCCCGGTCGCGCGATCCAGTCGTGGTCCCGCGATCCGGCCGCCGTTTTCGGCCGTTCGCGGGACCACGGCCCCGGTGGGGGCTCAGGCCGTCATGGGGCGCTGGACCCGGATCGACTGGAGCAGTCCGATCGCTATCCACACCGCGAACATGGACGAGCCGCCGTACGAGACGAAGGGCAGCGGCAGGCCGGCGACCGGCATGATGCCGAGGGTCATGCCGATGTTCTCGAAGGACTGGAAGGCGAACCAGGCGATGATGCCGGCCGCGACGACCGTGCCGTAGAGCTCGGTGGTCTCGCGGGCGATGCGGCAGGCGCGCCAGAGGACGACGCCGAGCAGCACGAGGATGAACCCGGCGCCGATGAAGCCGAGCTCCTCGCCGGCGACGGTGAAGATGAAGTCGGTCTGCTGTTCGGGGACGAACTGGCCGGTGGTCTGGTGACCCTTGAACAGGCCGGCGCCGTAGAGGCCGCCGGAGCCGATGGCGATGCGGGCCTGGTTGGTGTTGTAGCCGACGCCGGCCGGATCGAGTTCGGGGTTGGCGAAGGCGGCGAACCGGTTGATCTGGTACTCGTCCAGCATTCCGAGGGCGGTGACGAGGACGGCGCCGCCGACGCCGGCGCCGATGAGCCCGAGGACCCACCGGTTGGAGGCGCCGGAGGCGAGGAGCACGCCGAGCACGATGACGGCCATGACCATGACCGAGCCGAGGTCCGGCATCAGCATGACGATGCCCATGGGGAGGGCGGCCAGGACCAGGGACTTGGCGACGGTCATGTGGTCCGGGTGGAGCTGGTCGCCGGCGTCGACCTTGGAGGCGAGCAGCACCGCCATGACCAGAATGATCGTGATCTTCACGAACTCGCTGGGCTGGAGGGAGAAGCCGCCGCCGATGACGATCCACGCGTGGGCGCCGTTGATGGTCGCGCCGAGCGGGGTGAGGACGGCGAGGATCAGCAGGATCGACACGCCGTAGAGGATCGGCACGGCCCCGCGCAGGGTGCGGTGGCCGAGCCAGACGGTGCCGACCATCAGGGCGAGCCCGATGCCGGTGTTGAGGAGGTGCCGGAAGAGGAAGTAGTACGGATCGCCGTTGTTGAGCTCGGTACGGCCGCGGGTGGCGGACCAGACGAGCAGGGCCCCCAGGAGCGACAGGGCGAGGCTGGAGAGCAGCATCGGCCAGTCGAGCCGGCGCAGGACGGAGTCGCGGGCGGTGAGCTTCGCGACCGGCCCGCGGTCGGGGGCGTAGCGGGAGACGGAGAAGCCGGTACGGGTCGTCATCGGGTCAGTCCCTCCAGACGGGGGGCGGGCCCGCGAGCGGCGGCGTCGCCCCGCCCGCCTCGGGATCGACCTTCTGCGCCTCGGGGTCGTAGGGCTTGACGGCGGGGGCGTCGATCGTGCCGTCGGGGTTGATCTTCGGCAGGGTCTTCTGCGGCTTCGGCAGCAGGGCGCGCTTCAGGTCCTGGTTGCCGGCGTCGTCGAGGCCGTACATGGCGTCGTAGATGTTGCGTACGGCGGGGCCGGAGGCGCCGGAGCCGGTGCCGCCCTGGGAGATCGTCATGACGATGGTGAAGTCGTCGGTGTAGGTGGCCAGCCAGGAGGTGGTCTGCTTGCCGTAGACCTGGGCGGTGCCGGTCTTGGCGCGCATCGGGATCTTGTCCTGGGGCCAGCCGCCGAAGCGCCAGGCCGCGGTGCCGCCCGGTTCGACGACGGAGCGCAGGCCCTTGTCGAGGTCGCGGATGGTCTCGGGGCCGACGGGCAGCTTGCCGTGCGGGGCCGGCTTGATCTCGCGGACGCGCTTGCCGTCGGGGCTGATGACGGCCTTGCCGACGGTGGGGTTGTAGAGGGTGCCGCCGTTGCTGATGGCGGCGTAGGCGGTGGCCATCTGGATGGGGGTGACGAGGACGTCACCCTGGCCGATGGCGAAGTTGATGCTGTCGTACGCCTTCAGCTGGTTGCCTTCGAGACAGCTCTCGTAGGCGATCTGCTCGACGTAGCTGCCGCCCTTCTTGCCCTGCTTGCACCAGACGTCCTTGTTGGCCTCCCAGAAGCTCTGCTTCCACTGGCGGTCGGGGATGCGGCCGGTGACCTCGTTGGGCAGGTCGATGCGGGTCTCCGCGCCGAGGCCGAAGTCGCGGGCGGTCCGGTAGAACCAGTCGTGGGCGTCCTTCTTGGGCTTGAGCCCGCCGTCGCGCTGCCACTCCTGGTGGCCGAGGGCGTAGAAGACGGTGTTGCAGGAGAACTTGAGGGCCTCTCCGAGGGTGATGGGGCCGTGGCCCTTGGACTCGAAGTTGGCGAAGCTGCGGCCGCCGAGGCTGTAGGAGCTGCTGCAGTTGTACCGGTCGTTGAAGCCGTGTCCGGCGCGGACGGCGGCGCTCGCGGACACCACCTTGAAGATGGAGCCCGCGGGGGCCTGGCCCTGGATGGCCCGGTTGAGGAGCGGGTAGTTCGACTTCTTGCTGGTGAGGGCGGCGTAGTCGGAGGCGGAGATGCCGCCGACCCAGGCGTTGGGGTCGTAGTCGGGCTGGGAGGCCATGGCGACGACCCGGCCGGTCTTCGTCTCCATGACGACGACGGCGCCGGCGTCGGCCTCGTACTTCCGGCCGGTGATCTTGTCGGTCTCCTGGCGGACGGCCTTCATGGCCTGAGCGAGCTCGTACTCGGCGACGGCCTGGACGCGGGCGTCGATGCTGGTGACGAGGGTGGAGCCGGCGATGCCGGGGTCGGACTTGGTCTGGCCCATGACGCGGCCGAGGTTGTCGACCTCGTAGCGGGTGACGCCGGCCTTGCCGCGCAGCTCCTTGTCGTACGTGCGCTCGATGCCGGAGCGGCCGACCTGGTCGGAGCGGAGGAACGGCGAGTCGGTGTCCTTGGCCTTCTCGATCTCCTGGTCGGTGACCGGCGAGAGGTAGCCGAGCACCTGGGCGGTGCGGGCCTTGCCGGGCGCCGGATAGCGGCGTACGGCGGTGGGTTCGGCGGTGATGCCGGGGAAGTCCTCGGAGGCCTCGCGGATGGTCAGCGCCTGCTGGGTGGTGGCCTCGTCGGTGACCGGGATCGGCTGGTAGGGCGAACCGTTCCAGCAGGGCTTGGGCGTCTCGGAGTCGCAGAGCCGGATCTTGTTGATGACGTCCTCGGGCTTCATCTCGAGCACGCCGGCGAGCCGGGTGAGGACGGCCTTGCCCTTGTCCTTCATCTTCATCAGCTCGGTGCGCGAGGCGGAGACGACGAGGCGGGTCTCGTTGTCGGCGAGCGGGACCCCGCGGGCGTCGAGGATGGAACCGCGGACGGCGGGCTGGACGACCTGCTGGACGTGGTTGTTCTTGGCCTCGTCCGTGTACTCCTTGCCGTTGCGGATCTGGAGGTACCAGAGCCGTCCCCCCAGGGTGAGGAGCAGCGAGAAGACGAGAACCTGGATGACGACGAGCCGGATCCGGACCCGGGGGGTCCGTCCGGTCTCGGGGATGTTGCTCATGCTGCCGGTGCCCCCTCGGTCACAGTCGCTTGACTCCCTTGATGCGCCCGGCCCGTGAGGCGCGGCTCCTGGCGGCCTTCACGCGCAGTCCGCCGCGCTGGGTGCCGATCCGCAGGCCGGTGCCGGAGGAGAGCCAGCCGGAGGAGACGTCGGCGCCGTTGGAGCCGCCGGTGTCGGCGAGCGGGTCGTTGTCGGCGCGGCGGGCCAGAGCCATGATCAGCGGCACCGTGAAGGGTGCCAGGAGCAGGTCGTAGACGGCCGCGGTGAAGAGGAGGGAGCCCAGGCCGACGTGGCGGGCGGCGGTGTCGCCGACGAGGGCGCCGACGCCCGCGTAGAGCAGGGTGGAGCCGACGGCGGCGGCGACGACCACGGCCATGGGGACGGCGGCGGAGGTGAGCCGGCCGTTCTCGGGCTTGGCGAGGCCGACGAGGTAGCCGATGACGCACAGCACGAGGGCGTAGCGGCCGGCGGCGTGGTCGGCGGGCGGGGCGAAGTCGGCGAGCAGTCCGGCGCTGAAGCCGACGAGGGCGCCGCTGACGTGTCCGTACACGAGGGCCAGGGCGACGACCGTGAGAAGGACGAGGTCGGGGACGGCTCCGGGGAGCTGGAGGCGGGCGAGGACGGAGACCTGGACGACGAGGGCGACCGCGATCAGGGCCGCGGAGAGGAAGATGCGGTTGAACTTCACGGTGTCGCGTCCCCCTCGTCCTGCTGCGCCTGCTGGTCCTGGCCCGCGTTCTGGTTCGCGTTCCCGTCGGCGTTCTGATTCTGGTTCAGGTTCTGGTTCTGCTGGTTCCGGCCGGCCTGGTTCTGGCCCTCGTTCGCGGCGTTCGCCGGTGGCTTCGGCGTGACGGTCACGGTGACCGTCGGCGCCGGCTTCGGCTTCGGCGGCAGGACGGCGTCGCGCGGGTTGGAGCGCGGCGCCTGGACGACCACACCGACGATGTCGAGCTTGCTGAAGCCGACGTACGGACGGACGTAGACGTTACGGGTCAGGCCGCCACCCGACGGGTCGACGCGCAGGACCTCGCCGACGGGCACGCCGGGCACGAACGGCTTGTCGCCCTGCGAGCCGAAGGTGACGAGCCGGTCGCCCGGCTTCACCTTCGCCTTGCCGTTGAGGAGCTGGACGAGGAGCGGCCGGTCGCCCTGGCCGGTGGCGAAGCCGAGCTCGTCGGTCTTCTCCATCCGGGTGCCGACGGTGAAGTCGGGGTCGTTGGCGAGCAGGACCGTGGAGGTGGAGGGGCCGACGGTGGTGACGCGGCCGACGAGACCGGCGCCGTTGAGCACCGTCATGTCCCGCTGGATGCCGTCCCGGGCGCCCACGTCGATGGTGATCGTCCAGGAGAAGCCCTGGGCCGACCCTATGGCGATGACCTGGGCTCCCTTGATCCCGTACTGGCCGGCGCCGGCCGTCTTCAGGAGGGTGTCGAGCTCGCGCAGGCGGCTGCGGTTGCGGTCGTCGCTGCCGAGCTTCGCCTTGAGTTCGGCGTTCTCCTTCTCCAGGGCGGCGATCCGGGTGTGCCGCTCCCCGGAGTCGCGCACCGCGCCTATGGCGTTGCCGACCGGGTCGACGGCCGCCGCGACGCCGTTCTCGACCGGTCCGAAGACCGCGGCGGCGGCCCGCCGGGCGCCGTCGACCGGCGACTCCTGGCCGCCGCGGATGTCCACCGTGATCAATGCGAACGCGATGGCGATCAGCAGCACCAGGAGCAGCCGGCTCTCTCGTGTGTCCCTCACGTGCGGCGGCCGTGCCTTTCCTCGTGGTTCGGTGTGCAGATGTGCGGTGGTGCGGGTGATGCTGTCGTGCGGGGTGTCGCGGGTGGTGCGCTCGTACGGTGCCGGGCGCCCGGCGCCGTACGGGTGTCGTACGGCGCGGGGCCGGGCGTCAGCGGCGCGGCTGCGCGTCCAGGACCTGCTGGAGGGCCTCGAACTCCTCGACGCACTTGCCGGAGCCGAGGGCGACCGAGTCCAGCGGGTCCTCCGCGATGTGGATCGGCATGCCCGTCTCGCGGCGCAGGCGCTCGTCGAGGCCGCGCAGCAGGGCGCCGCCACCCGTGAGAACGATGCCGCGGTCCATGACGTCACCGGACAGTTCCGGCGGGCACTTGTCGAGCGTGGTCTTCACGGCGTCCACGATCGCGTTGACCGGTTCCTCGATGGCCTTGCGCACCTCGGCGGCCGAGATGACCACGGTCTTCGGCAGGCCGGAGACCAGGTCGCGGCCGCGGATCTCGGTGTGCTCGTCCTGTTCGAGGTCGTAGGCCGAGCCGATGGTGATCTTGATCTGTTCGGCGGTCCGCTCACCGAGGAGGAGCGAGTACTCCTTCTTGATGTGCTGGATGATCGCGTTGTCCAGCTCGTCACCGGCCACCCGGATGGACTGTGCCGTGACGATCCCTCCGAGGGAGATGACCGCGACCTCGGTCGTGCCGCCGCCGATGTCGACGACCATGTTGCCGGTCGCCTCGTGGACGGGGAGGCCCGAGCCGATGGCCGCCGCCATGGGCTCCTCGATGATGTGGACCTGGCGGGCGCCGGCCTGGGTCGAGGCCTCGATGACGGCGCGGCGCTCCACGCCGGTGATGCCCGAGGGCACGCAGACGACGACCCGGGGGCGGGCCAGGTAGCGGCGCTTGTGGATCTTGAGAATGAAGTAGCGGAGCATCCGCTCGGTGATCTCGAAGTCGGCGATCACGCCGTCCTTGAGCGGGCGGACGGCGACGATGTTGCCGGGGGTGCGCCCGATCATTTTCTTCGCCTCGGAACCGACCGCGAGAATGCCGCCGGTGTTGGTGTTGATCGCGACGACGGACGGCTCGTTCAGAACGATGCCTCGACCCCTGACGTACACCAGCGTGTTGGCGGTCCCGAGGTCGACAGCCATGTCACGGCCGATGAACGACATTGAGCTCCCCTTGTTTCCCATGGCTGAGGGTGGTGCGGCGTGGAGTTTTCCATCGTAGTGCCGCTCACGCGGATACCGCGCGGTGGTCCACCTGTGTATAGGTGACGGTAGGACGCGGCGATCCGTTCCCGGGATGAACGTTCATATGCCTGAGGGCGACCGAAATTCCTTCGGTCGCCCCACGTTTGGCTGCTGTTCGGCTGACGCCGACTCAACTCGGGATCAGACCAGACCCGGGAAGAAGATCTTCAGCTCGCGCTGCGCCGACTCCTCCGAGTCGGAGGCGTGGATGAGGTTCTCCCGGACGATGGTGCCGTAGTCGCCACGGATGGAGCCG
>NZ_JAPSIW010000595.1 GCF_031178505.1 Streptomyces sp.
TTGCGCGGGCGGCCGTTGAGTTCCTGGGCGACGTGTTCGAGGTCTTCGGGCCTGTGCAGGCTCAGATCGGTGCCCTTGGGGAAGTACTGGCGCAACAGGCCGTTGGTGTTCTCGTTAGAGCCGCGCTGCCACGGGGAGGCGGGATCGCAGAAGTAGACCGGCATCCCGGTGGCCATGGTGAACTGCTTGTGACGGGCCATCTCGGTTCCCTGGTCCCAGGTGAGGGAGCCCCGCAGGTGCGGGGGAAGGGCCTGGACAGTGCGGACCAGGCCGTCGCGGACGGCTGTGGCGTCGTGGGAGCTGCCGGGCAGGTGGACCAGCATCGTGTAGCGGGTGGTCCGCTCGACCAGGGTGGCGATGGCTGACCTGCCGTTCGCGCCGATGATCAGGTCGCCTTCCCAGTGTCCTGGCACCGCCCGGTCCTCGACCTCGGCGGGACGGCTGCTGATCATCACCATCGGGTCGTTGAACCGAGGGGTCCGACGGGCTGGGTCGCGTCGGGGCTTGCGCCGGGTGCGACCGGTGCGTATGGCTGCCTGGACTTCCCGCTTCAGGCCGCCTCGGGCCTGCAAATACAGCGCCTGGTAGACCGTTTCCACGCTCACCCGCATGTTCCTGTCGTCGGGATGGCTCTTGGTCAGAGCGTGGCAGATCTACTCCGGGGACCACCGCTTGCGCAGGCCGTCGCGGACGAAGTTGCGCAGCGGGCCCTCGCGTAGCAGCTTGCGTTCCTTCGGGCGGGGCCTGCGCGAGGCGGCGGCCCGGTGGGCCGCGTAGGGGTGGTAGCCGCTGGTCCCCGAGTTGTTCCGCAGCTCGCGTGAGATGGTGCTGGCCGGGCGTCCCAGGGCCCGGCCGATGGCTCGCAGCGATTGGCCGGCGGCGTGCAGGTCGCGTATTCGCTCCCGGTCGGAGAGCGACAGGAATCGCGGGTGCAGCTTCTTCTCAAGGGCCTTGAGGCTGACCGGTGCCTTGTTGATCACACCGGACATCGTGACGGTCCCCGTCGTGTAGTTCACACGCCGACCGTCCGGGTAGAGCCGCCCGTTGCGGCTCTTGTGGACGCCGTTGTCCCAGTCCTTGGCCGTGCGCGGGTTTACCCCGACCTGCTGGGCGGCCTCACGGCGGGAGACACCCCGGGCCCGCAGCTGCTTGTACTCCTCGCGCCGCGGGTGCCCCAGGTGCCCCGTAGTCATGCCGGCCTTGCGAGCCAGGGTGAACGCCGTGTTCAGGTTCAGCCCCAGCTCACGTGCCACAGGAGACACACTCCCCACGGCATCCAACCGCTCAAGGAACCGCTGCTTCAACGCCGGATCGAGCCTCTTACCGCCCACAGTCCTCGCAACTCCCATTGATCATGAGTGTTGCGAGGACCGCTAGAACCCAAGCCCCAGTTCGGTCTGGGGAGGTGCCGGGCCTTCGGTTGTCAGGCTGCCCAGGTCGCGGGCGCGCCCTCGTCGGGGTTGGGAATGCCGGCGGCGGTCGTCGGGGCGGCGGCCGGGTGCCGCATGGCGGTGATCGGTACGGCGCCGGGTTCGGTGGCGGGTGCCCAGATCATTCGCCAGGTGTCATCCCACTCGCAGGCGCAGCCGTGGTCGGGGTGCGGGTGCCGTAAGAAGACGCCGTGCGTAAGGACGGCGCGTGGGATGCGGGGGATGAGCTCCGACGGGTCGTCGCCGGGGTAGAGGTGCAGGTTCCGCCACCCGTGGACGCGGGCCATGTACGCGGCGGCGGCCTCGATGATGCCGGCCCACCGCTGGTGTCCGAGGACGACGAAGCCGATCGGGAAGAGGCGGTCCTCGGTCGGGTCGTCGATGCCGGTGACGTACAGGCCGCGATGGACGATGAAGCCGTTCTCCGCTGCGTCCTCGCCGGGCGTCCAGAGCTGTTCGGCGGGGTGCATCATGCCGTCGTCGCCCTCGCTGGTCACGAGGTCGTACAGGGGCGTGGTGGTCATGCGCTCGCTCCATTGCTGGTGTCGGCCGCCTTGAGGACGCGCGGCAGGTGGACATGGAGGTGTTCGACGTCGACCTGGCGGCCGCGGTCCCGAAGTGCTCGGGCCAGGAGTTCGGTGAGACCACTGGCACGGTGCCGGCCTCCCGCGCACCCGATGGCGATGCGGCGGGGCCCGGCGGGGAGGTCGGCGTAGTCGGCGAGGTTGGCGAGCAGCTCGCGGGCGCCGGGGGTGTTGAGGACGACGTCCTGGACGCGGGGGTTAAGGCCGTCGAGGTCGAGGATGTCGCGAGCAGCGGCCGGGTCGCGGAGCCGGTCGCGTACGTCCTCGATCCGGTCGGCGGCGGGCGGGACGGGGGAGCCGTCCGGGCCGGTGGGCAGGTGCAGGTAGCCGAACGAGATCAGACGGATCGGGTGGGTCGGGCGCACGAAGGGCCTCCAGGTCGCGTGTGAAAAGCGGGAGCGCCAGAGCGCCACGCCTGTCCGGGGAGGGCAGGCGCGGCGCTCTGGTGGGGGTGTGTGGTGTTCAGGGGGTTGATGCCACGGCCGTGCTGAGGATGTGGGCGTGGTCGAACGCGAGGCGTTCCGGCAGGTCGTTCAGGGGCCACCAGCGGGCGGTGCGGGCGTCGTCTCCGGCGGTGATCGTGGTACCGGTGGGGACGACGGCCGCGTAGGCGACGGTGACGTACCGGCCGCGAGGGTCGCGGTCGGGGGCGTCCCAGACGCCGATCGGGCGCAGGTCGTCGACGGTGACGGTGACGCCGGTTTCCTCCGCCAGCTCGCGGGCGGCAGCTGCGAGGCTGGTCTCGCCGGAGTCGACGTGGCCGCCGGGGAGCGCCCATGCGCCTTCGTGCGGCGGCCATCCGCGCTGGATCAGCAGGACCTCACGGTCGGGTGTCAGGGCGACGACGTCGGCGGTGTAGCGGATCGTCTCGAAGGTCTCGGTCATGGGTGCCTCTCGGTTGAGTGGGCTAGTGGGCGGTATCGGTGACCACGAGGAACTGGTCGGTGCGCAGGTCCATCACGACCCGGGCGCCCGGGTGGCCTTGGGTGCGCTGGGCGGCGGCGTACTCTTCGGCGGACCAGGAGCCGCGAGGGCTTCCGGCGGGGAATCGCTCGAGGACGGTCCGGGGCGGGGTGCTGGTGTCGGAGGTGGTCATCAGGCGTCGCCGCCGTTCACGCGCTCGTGGATGTCGATGAGGGTGGCGATGGCGTCGGGGTTGTCCGCCAGGCCGACCCACTGGCCGTGCGCGGTGAAGACGGGCACGGCGTCGGTGTCGGCGTTGAAGACGACGCAGTAGTCGCCGTACCGGTCCATCACCATGTCCCGCAGGATCGGGACCAGCGCGGTGTCCAGGACCTCCAGGGCGTCGACGGTGAGCCGGGCGGGCTCGCCGGGCGACGGCGGCTGGACCAGGGTGCCGGTGACGCGGACCAGGTCGCTGGGCTGTATGCCGGTCAGCAGCTCGTGGGTGATCCGGGCGTCCTCGCTGGTGCAGGACACGATCGTGTCGGGGGCGTCCTTGGCGACGGTGTCCGGGTCGTCGGGTCGGACGACCAGGTCGAAGGTGGCGGTGCCGCGCGGGCCGGGGGCGGGCGGCACGTCGATCCAGCCGTCGACGGTGCAGTGCTTGGTGGTCATGAGTGGGCCTCCGCCAGGGTCTCGGTGGGGCGAGGGGAGCGGGGTCGGGTGGTGCGCTGGGCGATGTCCAGCAGCTCGCGGTTGCGCCGCTTCTGGGCGTCGGTGAGCGGGCGGGCCGTCGCGCCGCCGTGGCGGTGCCAGAGCGGGGAGGCGGGCGGCTCGGGGTAGGCGAGGGCGTGGTCGACGTCGCGTTCGGTTCTGCTCATGGAGGTCCTCCAGGTGGAGGTCAGGCGTGGTCGCCTTGGCCCTTCTTGGACTTGGACTTGGGCTTCGGCGCGAGGTCGGAGGCGAACCGCCCGAGGCGGGCCTCAACGGGGTTGGCGGTGATCCAGTCCTCCGCGCATGCCTTGTGCACGGGCTCCTCGGAGTGGGAGCGCATGGGCGTGGGCTGGCCGCACAGCGTGCAGGGGAGGTCCTGCCAGCGGTCGAAGTGCCGGCTGTCGCGCCAGACGAGAAGGTGGCCGGGAGCCGGGATCAGGCCCGGCTCGAACGGCGGCTTCTTCTCCTTCTTGCGTCCCTGGCGGGTCACGGCCGGAAGTTGGGCAGCTGCTGGAACACGCGGTGCAGCAGGTCCGGCGACGGCTTCCAGGGCACGACCTGCCCGCGGGCGGGGACCGGCAGCGGCAGCTCCTGGACGTCGTCGAGCACCAGGTGCCAGGCGGCCGGGTGCGCCCACTGCGAGCAGAGCGGCGCTCCCTCGGGGTCCTGGTGGCAGTCGGTGATCCGGGCGACACCGACGACCGCTCCCGTGACCAGCTGGCGGCCGCGGATGGTGCGGC
>NZ_JAPSIW010000596.1 GCF_031178505.1 Streptomyces sp.
AGTACGACCGCCGCAATGGCTAGTGAATGACCAGCCCCGGCATCTCGCCGTGAAGGGCGCCGGATCGAATCCGGCCCGGGGCACCGGCCGCCGCACGCGGCCCGCCGCACCACTGGGATGCGGCTTCACCCTCCAACGGCGCGCACCCCCGGAGCGGCTACTCCGGGGGTGCTGTTCGGGCCGTTTCACCGTCTAGGGAGACCACGACCCATGAACCACATCGTCACTGTTCAGGACGCTGTTACCGCGTTCGCCGACTTCATGGAGCCGACGGATGCGGAGCTGGACGCGATCGAGCAGGAGATGCCGGTGATCCTCGCGGGTGTCGACCTGGTCGACGCGCAGATCATCGCTCTGGACCGTACGCCGACCGAGCTGGACAACCGGCGTATCCGCCGGGCCCGGAACCGGGTGCTGGCCGCCCGCCGGGACCTGGCCAACCGCACCACCGGCGCGACGCGGCCCGGCGGTGCGGCATGAGCCTCCACCGCAAGGGACGCGCCGCCCTGGTGCTCGCCCTGGTCGCCGTGGTCGCCATGGCGTTCCGAGTCTCGTGGAACGCGCTGCGGGACATCGCCGGCGCGGTCGGCGCCGATGACACGGCCGCGATGCTGTACCCGTTCGTGGTCGACGGCCTGATGGCCCTCGCCCTCATCGCCACCCTCGTACTCACCGGCGACGCCCGCCGCTTCGCCCTGCGGGTCCTCGGTGCGTACACGATCGCTTCCCTGGTCCTCAACTACGTGCACGGCCTGGTCCCGGAGCTGCACGGCCGCACGGTCGACTGGGGACGGTTGGCCGACTGGGACCCGGCGAACTGGGCCCTGGTCCTGCTCGCTACGTCGCTGCCGGTCGGGTCGATCTACTTCGGTTCCGACCTCGTGGCCAAGGTGCTCCACCACCGCCCCGCCCCGATCCCGACCGCGAGCACGAATGCGGAGGAATCGACCGATAGCGAGAGGAAACGGTCTACGGCTGACCTCACGGTATCGACCCCCGCGCCGATCACCCCGAACACGACGGTGCTGCCCCGTCCGGTGGCCGTCGGCTTCCTGAAGTCGACGCTCCCGGCCAAGCCGCCCCCCTCGATCGCACCGGCCCCCGTTAAGCCGATCGAGCCCCGCACCGTGCCGGCGGAGTCGACCCGACCGCGCCGCGCCACCGGCCGTGTCCCGGACGCCGCGAAGCCGACTCGACCGAAGCGCACGCCGGAACAGTTGCTCGCCGAAGCACGCAAGGCGACGGCCGACTGGCCGGACGCGAAGGTGACCGCCGAGGGCATCCGCCGCGAGGTGCGCACGTCGCCGGCGAACGCCCGGACGCTGCGGGACACGCTGCTTGCTGAGCGGGCCGAGGGTGCTGCCGCCTGACGGCTACAGGTTGTCGAAGATCGCCGCGACGGCTCGCCAGAACCGAGACCAACGGCGGTGCTGCTTGGTGCAGTACCGCCGCCTGCGCCACCTACTGCGTGGCTGCCGGACCGGTACACCACACCACTTGCACGGCCGTGTACGGCCCACGGATTCCCCACCCATGCCGCACACCGTAGCGGCAACCCCCTGCGACTCTCCGAGGAGCGTCTGACCATGCGTAACGCTGATATCCGCCGGTTGGATCGCGCGATCCAGGCGACGGAGAAGAAGTTGGAAGCGGTCCGCCGTGGCGAGTGGTGGCCGCTGACCGGCAGTGAACGCCGGGCCATGGCCCGCGCCCTGGCCGTCGGCGGCTACAAGGTCGCCCGGGGCCGCAGCGCCGGCCGTGAAGAGAAGCGGATGGACGTCACCGGCAACAGCGCGGAGACGCGGCTGAACGCGGAGTTGACCGCCCTGCACGGCGAGCGTCAGAGGCTGCGCACCGAGGGGGCCCGCGCGAAGGCGGCCAAGAAGTCGTCGGGGTGGTGGTGACCGTGGCCAAGCCGGTAGAGACGCCGCCGGGTGAGTGCCCGCAGTGCTGGCAGCACGCCTACGACCGGCGCGTTCACCGCAAGCTCAAGCCGCGCGAGGACTGCCCGCAGTGCGTTGACCACATGGTCAACGGCTGCCCCTACCTCGTGCCCAAGAAGTCGTCCCGCTGGTGGTGACCACGCCCACCGCGTGACGCTTTGCCGCACGTTACTGCTGCCCGGGGTGGCCGCTCTTTCCACGGACCCGGCCACCCCGGCTCTCCCTTACTCCCGCCCCGATCGGGGCAGTCAGGAGAACTTCCAGCATGTCTGAGAACGTCGTTCACCTCCACAAGCCCACCGACCCCCCGACCCCCGACACGGCCCCCACCGTGCTCACCATCGTGCCCGACGCGCCGCCCGCCCGTCCGGTGCCGCTGTGGGTCCGCTCCGGCCACGCGGTGAAGACGGCCGTGACGCACGAGCGGACGAAGACGGTCGTGCGCGCGGCGGCCCGGCACGGCCTCTACACCTTCAACGGAGGGCGGATCGTGGCCCGGCGGGCGTGGGACGGCCGTACCGGGTCGCGCTATGAGCGGATGATCCGGGCGGCGGAAGCCGCGGGGAACCTCGAAGCCGCGGAGGAGTGGGAGGAGCGGTTGCAGCGCTTCCGCGCCGCCCGCCACCACCGCCGCATGGACCTGCTGCACTCCCCGGTGGAGGCGGCCAAGGGTGTGGCCGTCGGCGCTGGCATGAGCATCGGCGTGCTGGTCGCGCTCGGTGTCGTGATGGCCATCAACACCGGCCAGGTCCGGGACGTGATCACCCCTCTGTCGGCGACGATCGACTTCATCGCCCTGCTGATCCGGATCGTACAGATCGTGTGGGGCCCGGCCCTCACCATCGGCCCGTTCCTCGCCCTGCTCGCCCTGTGGTCGGTCGGTCACAAGCAGCACGCCGCCCCCGCCTGGGCCCTGCCCGCCAACGTCCGGTCGGGCGAGGGTGAGCCGATCACCCCGTCCATCGTGGTCAAGGCCCTGCGCGACCTCGGAGTCCCGGCCCTGCGCAACGCCATCAAGGAGATGGGCGACGCCGGCGCCTCGATGCTCGGGCCGATCACCATCGCCGGATGCGGTGTGGAAGTCGACGTGACGCTTCCTTCGGGGGTGTCGACTGATGAGGTGCAGAAGCGGCGCAAGAAGCTCGCGGAGAACCTGACCCGGCACGAGCACGAGGTGTTCATCACGATCCCGCAGGCGGCGCGGACGGTGCGGCTGTGGATCGCCGACTCGGGTGCGCTGGACGAGCCGATCGGCCCGTCCCCGCTGACCACGGACGAGTCGCTGACCGCCGATTACGCCAAGGGCAGGGCGCCGTGGGGTCAGGACCTGCGCGGGGACGCCGCCGCCCTGTCCCTCTATCAGCGCCACCTGCTCATCACCGGGTTGTCGAACCAGGGCAAGACGGCCGCGCTGCGGGCGCTGGCCCTGTGGGCGTGCCTGGACCGTCGGGTGGAGTTCCGGATCGCCGACCTTAAGGGCGCCGGCGACTGGGCCATGTTCGACGGCCTGGCCACGGTCCTGATTCAGGGTCCGGCCGATGAGCAGGTGATCGAGGCCACCGAGATGGTGGAGAGCCTGGTCGAGGAGATGAACCGCCGTATCGAGATTCGCCGCCGCGACCCCGGTGCGGTCTTTGACCCGCTGATCGGCATCGTGGACGAAGCGCAGGTGGCGTTCATGTGCCCGGTCAAGGACGAGGACGGACGCCCCTACGGCGGCTCCAAGGCGATCTCCCGGTACTTCATGGCCGTCCGCAAGGTCCACAACCAGGGCCGGGTGGTCGACGTGCTGCTGTGGGAGGGCACGCAGGACCCCACCGACCAGAACCTGCCCAAGCTGGTCCGCGAGGGTGCCCACACCCGTGCCTCCCTCGCCCTGGGCACCGAGTCGCAGGCCCGCATGGCGCTGGGGGACAAGGCCGTGGACGGCGGCGCCGCCCCGCACCTGCTGCGCCAGGGCCTGGACAAGGGCACCCTCGTCGTCGCCTCTGACGGGATCGAGATCCCTGCCGGGCAGGCGTCCATCACCGTGCGCACGCACTACATCAACGACGAGCAGGCCACCGCCATCACCGACCGGGCCAAGGCCCTGCGCGATGGCGTCACCACCCTGCACGCCATCGACCGGGGCGAGGAGCGGGACCCGCTCGCCGACATCGCCACCGTGCTGGGCAGCGACACCCGGGTGCGTACGCAGGAGGTCATCACCCGGCTCGCCGCGCTCAACGCCGACGCCTACAACGGGTGGTCGTTCATCGACCTCAAGCGCGTGCTGGACGCCGCCGGCGCGGAGCCCTACAAGTCCGACGGCCGCATGGTCGTCGGTCGCGACCGCGTCGCCCGCGCCCTCGCCGACCGCGACACGGACGGTTCCGCTTCCGCCGAATGACGGCAGGGAGCCGACCCCCGACGGGTCAGGGAGA
>NZ_JAPSIW010000597.1 GCF_031178505.1 Streptomyces sp.
GCCCGGCCGGAGCGCTCCGGCCGGGCCCGGGGTGTGGTGACGGGCGGTGCCGTCAGGGACGGGTCAGCGGGTGACCCAGGTCCGCTTCGTGATCGAGGACCAGTGCACGGTGTAGCCGTTGGAGAACTGCTGGCGCACCTCGGAGCCGTAGCGGTACTCGTCCGTGGCGGGATAGCCGTAGCCGCGCTCGTAGCCGGCGGCCGTCCACCTCTGCCCGATGGCGCTGTTCTCCTTGACCACCCTCGCCCCGGTGCGGGGGCTCCAGAGGACCTTGTGCACGGTGGTGCCGCTGCGGAACACCTGGTAGGCGCCGCCGCCGACGAGCCCGCCGCGCTCCTGACCACTGGGGTAGCCGTAGCCGCGCTCGTACCCAGCGGCGGCGTACTTCTGGCCGATGGCGCTGTTGAAGCGCACCGGCCAGGCATCGGTGGCGGCGCTCCAGTAGAAGGTGGTGCTGTTGGCGAAACTCTGCAGGGCGCCGCCGCCCACCAGTCCGCCGCGCTCGTTCATGGTGGGGGCGCCGAACACGGCGGCCCCGCCGAGGGCGCGGTACTGGATGCCGATCCCGCCGCGCACCGCGTACCCGGCGGAGGTGATCGGCGCGAGGGAGGGCTTGGGAGCAGGGGCCGGAGCAGCTCCCACCGTGGAGCGGGCGTCCGCCGGGGTCCTGCCGTCGCCGTAGCCGTAGGAGGTGACCGTGCCGACCAGCTTCCAGCCCTGCTTGTTCCCCGCCAGCTGCCCGTCCACGTAGGTCAGGCCGATGCCGATGACCGTCATCTTCGGATCGGTGAGCACCTTGTTGTGCGCCGTGGAACCCTTCCACCAGGTCATCAGGTCCGATACCCGGCCCTGCCACGAGACCGCGTGGATCTCACCGGCGTGCTTCCAGGCGCCGGCCCGGGAGTCCCTCAGGAACGTGTCGGTGTGGTCGATGACCTCGTGGCGGACCAGGCGGTCGGACTCGCCCTGGGCGATCCCCGACACCGTGGCGGAGTACTTCACCGGGGCGAGGCCCTTGGCCTTGCGGTGGGCGTTGATCAGCCCCAGCAGCTGCTGGGCATCGGCCGAGCGGGTGCTCGAGGAGACGTTGACGATGTCCGAGGCGGCCGCGGCGGCCGGGGCCGCCGTGAGGATCCCGGTGGCGGGGACCGCCAGGGCGAGGGCCGCCGCGGTCAGTGCCAGACGGCCGGGGGTGCGCGCGGGGGCGCGGTGCTTGGCGGAGTTCATCGGGTGACCCAGGTCCTCTTCGTGGTGGTCGAGTAGTGCACGGTGAAGCCCTTGGAGAACTTCTGGCGGACCTCGGTGCCGTAGCGGTACTCGCCGGTGGCCGGGTAGCCGTAGCCGTGCTCGGAGCCGGCGGCCTGCCACTCCCGGCCGATCGCGCTGTTCTCCTTCACGGCGTGGGCGCCCACGCCGGGGCTCCAGAGGACGATGTGGACGTCGTTGCCGTTGCGGAAGACCTGGTAGGCACCGCCGCCCGTGAGCCCGCCGATCTCGCGGGTGCTGGGGTAGCCGAAGCCGTTCTCGTGGCGGTGGGCCACGAACTTCTGGCCGATGGCACCGTTGAAGTTCACGGGCCACGCCTGGGTGGCAGAGCTCCAGTAGAAGGTGGAGCCCTTGGAGAACCGCTGGTAGACGCCACCGTTGACCAGCCCGCCGCGCTCGTTCATGCTCGGGGTGCCGAAGACCGAGGAGCCGCCGAGAGCCCGGTACTGGATGCCGATGCCGCCCTTCACGGAGTACCCGGCCGGCTGGACCTGGGGGGAGGATCCGGACGGGGCCCGGCCACCGATGGGCTTGTAGTAGCGGTTGCGCACCAGGTCCTGGAGCTGCGCTGCGCTGCCGCGGTAGACGTTGGCGTCGATGCCCTCCTTGAAGCCCTTGTCCGTGTACTGCCAGATGTCGTACGTGGTCCAGCCGGCCGGGTACACGATCGGCGAGGTCACGCCGTAGGAGGCGATGTGCATCGGGTGGTCGTTGAACGCGGTGGAGTTGCCGGTGCAGTCGTTCCACCAGTAGGCCCCGGTGTAGATGGCAGGCAGGCGGCCGGTGCGGGCCTTGTACCGGTCGGAGAAGGCGCGGATCCAGCTCACCATCTGGGCGGGCGTCTTGTTGTAGCAGACGTCCCCATAGGGGTTGTCCTCGAGGTCCACCAGCCCGGGCAGCGTCTTACCGTCCGCTGTCCAGCCGCCGCCGTTGGCGATGAAGTAGTCCGCCTGGGCGGCTCCGGAGGAGGTTTCCGGGTTCGCGAAGTGGTAGGCGCCGCGGTACATGCCGACCGCCCCCGCCCCTACGTACTGGGCGTTGAAGGAAGGGGACTTGTAGTAGGAGCCCTCCGTCGCCTTCACATAGGCGAACCGGGAGCCCTGATTCCACAGACTCGACCAGTTGAGGTTCGTCTGCCAGTTGGAGACGTCCGTGCCCTTGATGCCGGCCGGCGCCCACGCCGCGGCGGCGCCGCCCAGCGCGTCGGCCGACGCGGCCCCGCCGACGGGCTCCTCCGCGCCGGATCCGCCGTCCAGCTCCGCGGCGGTGCGTGCGGAGCTCGCGGCCAGCTGCTCGAAATGGGTCTCGGACTTGGCCCACTGGCCCAGTACGGCGCCACCGGACGCGCTGCCCGCGTCGGGCCGGGTGCCGGCGAGCGCAGGGTCCGGGAGGATGCTCTCTCCCGAGGCCGCGTCCACGAGGGTGGAGACGATCTCGCCGTCGGACTGCACGACCTTGGAGACCAGGTTGCCCTGGTGCTCGGCCGAGAGGGTGGTGGGGGCGGCCTCTTCCGCGGCCGCCGTGGGGGTCAGTGTGGTGATGGCCAGCACCGCTGCCGTGAGGGCAGCGGGCAGCGTCAGTCGGGGGGTTGCTTTCACGCTGGAACGCCTAACTCGCATGGATCGTTGGGGGAACGACTCGCATGGGCCATGGGGATGGGGGGAAGATCCTCTGGAGCCTCGTCGAGTATAAAGGCGCATTTGCATAAACAATCAATAACGGAACGGCGTGTTACGACGGCGTAGGGCTGTCCTGCCGCGGACGCGTCGACCGTCCCGCAGGGTCCGGGCGGATACGATGAACCGGGACTCGACCCCTGAGGAGAACCATGGCCCCCACGCGCATTCTGACGGTCTGCACGGGCAACGTCTGCCGCTCGCCCATGGCGGCGGTGGAGCTCGACCACGGTCTCAACGAGATCTCACCGGGTGGTTTCGCGGTGACCAGCGCCGGGATGCACGCGCTGGTGGACCAGGGCTTCGAGGAGCGGGTGGGCCGGCTGGCCTCCGACCGCGGCCTGGAGGCCGCTGCCGCGCACCGGGCCCGGCAGGTCGGCCCGGAGATCCTGCGGGACGTCGACCTGGTGCTCGTGATGGCCAGGGAGCACACCCAGCCGCTGCTCCAGCAGGCGCCGCGGCTGCTCAAGAAGGTCTTCACCCTCCGGGAGTTCGCCCGCATCCTGCAGTACGTCTCCACGGACGCGGAGCTGGACGCCGCCGTGCCGGCGGACCGCGCGGAGCGGTGGGCCTGGCTGGTCCGGCAGGCGCCGCGGCTGCGCCAGCGGGTGCCGGTGCGCCACCCCGAGCGCAACGACGTCGTCGACCCCTACCGCCAGGAGGACGCGGTGCTCCAGCAGATGGCGGACGAGCTGTTCGAGGCCACGGACGCGGTCCTCGCGTGGGAGCGGCGGTACGCGCTGCGCCACCGGGCGGGCGAGGCGACGAGCGCCGCGGCCGGCTGAGCCGCCGCGCGATCCGGCACGGAGGCCGGGCGGCCTGCGGAGCCGTCGCCCGGGGAGGGACGGTCCGGCGCGGCCGGCTCACGCACCGGGGGCCCGGCAGCGGTCGAAGGTCTCCCGGGCCACCGACCAGGAGGTCTTGCCGATCTCGAAGTGGTCCGTGAGCATGTAGACCCCGACCCAGCGCTGATAGGTCCACGCCCGGTCGAGGAGACCGGGATCCTCCGGGCCCGTGTAGCGCTCGTACACGGCCCGGACGAAGTCCTGGCCGTACTCGTGCAGCTCGGCGAAGTCCACGGCCGGGTCCCCGACGCACATGTCGCTGAAGTCGATGACCCCGAGGCGCCCGGCGGCCTCGTCCCAGAGCAGGTGCCGGCTGTAGACGTCGTTGTGGACGAACACCCGGGGCAGGTCCGCGCGGAGGAGGTCGTCGACGTCGGCGAGGATCTCCTCGACCTCGGCCAGCTCCCCGGGCGTCAGCACGTCCCGGAGGTGGGCCTCGACCCCCTGGCGGACTCCCCGCTGGTCCTCGGCCAGACAGGACGCCGGCACCCGCTCCAGCGGTGTCCCGGCGACCGGAGCGGTGTGCAGGGCGGAGAGGAAGCCGGCCAGCTGGGTCGTGAGCTCCTCGCGCTCG
>NZ_JAPSIW010000598.1 GCF_031178505.1 Streptomyces sp.
CAGGGTGAGGACGTCCTCCGGGAGGGGCAGCCGCTCGGGCATGACCCCGACGCCGTCCTGGCGCGACGCGATGCCCAGCGCCGTCATGGTCGGCACCGGTCCGTCCGAACGGGTCACGCGGGGCGTGGTCAGTCGACCGGCCAGGTGTGCACGGGGGCGTTCAGATGCATGAAGTCGATGTACTGGCGCGTCATACGCCGCAGCGCCTCGTGCCGGCCGGCGTGGACGACGTCGTGGAGGTGGTGGAACATCTCCGTCTGCCATACGGCGCCGTTCCGGCCGGTGACGCACCGCTGCTCGATGATCCCGAGGAGCGGTTCCCGCCAGGCCGTGTCCAGTCCGAGCTGTTCCAGACCGCGGTGGGCGAGCGGCAGGAGGCGCCGCAGGACCAGTTCGGTCACCGGCACCTCGCCGGTGCCGGGCCAGTACAGCTCGGCGTCGATTCCGTGGCGCGCCGCGACGTGCAGGTTGTCGGCCGCGGCGGCGAAGGACATCCGCGACCAGACGGGCCGGTCCTCCTCGGCGAGGGCGTGGACCAGGCCGTAGTAGAAGGCGCCGTTGGACAGCACGTCGGCGACGGTGGGGCCGGCGGGCAGCACCCGGTTCTCCACCCGCAGGTGCGGGACGCCGTCGACCACCGCGTAGACGGGGCGGTTCCAGCGGTAGACCGTGCCGTTGTGGAGGGTGAGTTCGGCGAGGGCGGGGGTCCGGCCGTCGTCGAGGGTGTGGCGGGGGTCCTCGTCGTCGCAGAGGGGCAGCAGGGCGGGGAAGTACCGCGTGTTCTCCTCGAAGAGGTCGAAGACGCTGGTGATCCACCGTTCGCCGAACCAGACGCGGGGCCGGACGCCCTGCTCCTTGAACTCGTGCGGGCGGGTGTCCGTGGCCTGCTCGAACAGCGGCAGGCGCGTCTCACGCCAGAGTTCCCGCCCGAAGAGGAAGGGGGAGTTCGCGGCGAGCGCCACCTGGACGCCCGCCACGGCCTGGGCCGCGTTCCAGTGGGCCGCGAACTCCTCGGGCGCGACCTGGAGGTGGAACTGGGTGCTGGTGCAGGCCGCCTCCGGGGTGATGGTGTCCGCGTAGGTACGGAGCCGCTCCACACCGTCCACGGCGATCAGCAGGTCCTCGCCGCGGGCGGCGAAGATCTGCTCGTCGAGCAGGCGGTAGCGGGGGTTCTCGGAGAGCGCCGCGGCGCCCACGTCCTTCTGTTCCAGCGTCGGCAGGATGCCGATCATGACGAGGTGGGTGCCGAGGGCCGCGGCCTTCTCCTCGGCGTGGTCGAGCGCCGCCCGGATCTCGCGCTCCCAGGAGTCGGGTCCCCCCTCGGTGAGCCGCCGGGGCGCGATGTTGATCTCCAGGTTGAACCGTCCCAGCTCGCTCGACCAGGCGGGGTCGGCGACGGCCGCCAGGACGTCGGCGCTCCGCATGGCGGGTTCGGCCCGGCCGTCCACCAGGTTGAGTTCGATCTCCAGACCGACCTGCGGCCGCTCGGCGTCGAACCGTGACTCGCGCAGCATGCGGGCGAGGACGTCCAGGCAGGCATGGGTCTTGTCCCGGAACCGGCGGCGGTCGTCCCGCGTGAACTCCCGCGCCGGGACGTCACGTCCCATTCGGCCCTCCCGTGTCGTCGGCACGGACCTCTCCTCAGCGTGCCACTCCCGGTCCGCGCCGACCAGCGCTGCGCCCTCCCCCGGCCGGGGCCGCGCGTCGCCCCGGTGGGTGCGGCCCGGCGGGCGGATGTCGGTGGCGGGTGTCACGCTGGGTGCACCTACGGTCCACGGAAGGGAACCAACACCGTGATCACCACCGACTTCGCACCCGGTTCACCCTGCTGGCTCGATCTGGGCGCGCCGGACGTCGGCGCCGCCGCGGCGTTCTACGGCGCCGTGCTCGGCTGGGACTACGAGGCCATGGGCGACGGGGAGGAGGAGGGCGGTGTGTTCCGGAAGGACGGGAAGACCGTCGCCGGACTGGGCCGGCTCACCGAGGAAGGCGCCCGTTCGGCCTGGATGATCTACTTCACCGTCACCGACGCGGACGCCACCACCCGGGCCGTCGAGCAGGGCGGCGGCGCCGTGCGGGTGCGACCGAGGGATCTCGGCGACTGGGGGCGCATGGCGCAGTTCAACGACCCGCTGGGCGGGCAGTTCGCGGTCTGGCAGCCGGGGACGAACAAGGGCGTCGAGCTGGTGGACGCGCCCGGCTCGCTCTCCTGGACCGAGTTGTACACGAGCGACGCGGCGGCCTCGAAGGAGTTCTACGGCACGGTCCTCGGCTGGCGGTTCGACGACATGGAGCTGCCGGGCGGCGGAGGCACGTACTCGCTGGTCACTCCGGCGAGCCTGCCCGACGAGCGGATGCACGGCGGGGTGATGCAGCTTCCCAAGGAGCACCTCGTCCTGACCCACGGGCGGCCCTACTGGCACCCGGTCTTCGACGTGACGGACTGCGACGCCGCCGTCGCCCGGGTCACCGACCACGGCGGCAGCCTGCAGATGGGCCCGGAGGACGCGGAGGGCGTCGGCCGGCTCGCCGTCTGCGTCGACCCGGCGGGGGCGGACTTCGTCCTGCTCACCCCGTCCGGGCGCTGAGACAGGCGGGGACCCGGACGACGCGCCGCGGCTGTCACGCGACACGGAACGGCCCGCCGCGGCCCTCGAGGGCGCGGCGGGCCGTCGTGGCACGGAGCCGGCCGGTCGTCCGGTGCCGGCGGCGCCGTGCCGGTGGTGGGGGGCACGGTGTCCGCCGTACGCCGCGGTCGGCTCCGTCCGGGCCGTGCGCGTGCCGGTGGTACGGGCGCGGGTGGGTTACTCGACGATCTTCAGGAGCTTGTTGGCGGTGCCGGGGCTCGCGTTGCCGATCCTGTCGGCGGTGGCTCCGCCGACGAGGGCCGCGGCGACCTGGGCCGGGGTGGCGTCCGGGTGGCCGGCGAGATGGACGGCGGCGGCGCCGACGACGTGCGGGGTGGCCATCGACGTACCGGAGATGGTCCTGGTGCCGGTGTCGCTGTCGTTCCAGGTGGAGGTGATCTCCGAGCCGGGGGCGTACAGGTCGACGACGGAGCCGAAGTTGGAGAAGTCGGACTGCTGGTCGTCCTTGGTGGAGGAGGCCACGGTGATGGCCTCCGGCACGCGGGACGGGGAGCCCTGGCCGGCGTCGGCGGACTCGTTGCCGGCGGCCACACCGAAGGTGACACCGGCGGCGATGGCCTTCTTCACCGCCTCGTCGAGGGCCGGGTCGGCGCTGCCGCCGAGGCTCATGTTGGCGACGGACGGGCCCTGGTGGTTGCGGGTGACCCAGTCGATGCCGGCGACGACCTGCTCGGTGGTGCCCGAGCCGTTGTCGTCCAGGACGCGCACGCCGACGATCTTGGCCTTCTTGGCGATGCCGTGGGTGGCACCGGCGATGGTGCCGGCGACGTGGGTGCCGTGACCGTTGCCGTCCTGGGCGGTGTCGTCGTTGTCGACGGCGTCGAAGCCGTCCGAGGCGCGGCCGCCGAAGTCCTGGTGGCTGACGCGGACGCCGGTGTCGATGACGTAGGCGGTGACCCCCTCACCGGCGTTGTCCGGGTAGGTGTACTTCCGGTCACCCGCGGTGTCGGCCTGGTCGACGCGGTCCAGCCCCCAGGACGGCGGGTTCTCCTGCGTGGCCTTGATGCTGAAGACCCGGTTCTGGACGACCTTGGCGACCGCCGGATCGGCGGCGAGCCGCTTGGCCTCCTTCTCCGTCAGGTTGTTGACGGAGAAGCCGTTGACGCGCGAGTCGTAGCTGCGGCGCAGGGTGCCGCCGTACTCCTGGGCGAGCCGGCTCTTGCCGGCCTTGTCGGTGGTCTCGTCGAGCAGCACGACATAGCTGCCGGCCACGGCGTTCGGGGCGCCGAGCCCGAACACGGTGCCCTCGGCGGGCGCGGGAGCCGCACCCGCGAACGGGCCGACGGCCACGGTCACTCCGGCCGCCGCGGCGATCGCGGTCGTAACGGCGATGGCGCGGAAACGGCGCGGACGCTTGTGAGTTGTCATCGAGAGGGGTCTCCTCATCAGGGTTTGTGGGGGGTTGGACCACCGGGCGGAAGCGCTCCGGCGGCCTGTTCGAAACCCTGACTGATTGACGAGTGCAAATCAAAGGGCCTTCACAGGGCTATGACCTTTTATGCAAGGTTTCTTGATAACTCGGCAGCCGGCGGCGACTGCGGCTCCGACGAGCGATCAGAAAGTGTCGACAGAGCGCAAAAACATGCGCACCGCCGAACAGTGATCCGATCGTGAGAGTTCCGAACTGATCAAGAGCGCCTCTATAGTGCGAGCGCGAACCCTTACCAGTGCCCGCTTGAGAGTCGGTTGATGTCGGCGTCCTCCACCCC
>NZ_JAPSIW010000063.1 GCF_031178505.1 Streptomyces sp.
CGCGGGCGAGGGCGATCGCCCGGTCGACGAGGCAGCGCAGCAGGCGGTCGAGCTCGGCGAACAGGTCCTGCTCGGCCGCCAGGTTCTCGGCGACGGCCTCGACGACGAGGCCGGCTCCCGCGACTGCTTCGGCGAGGTCGGTGCTGCCGTCGACGGCACCTTCGGTGTTCCGCAGGCTGTCGACCGCGCTGTGCAGGGTGGCGGCGTCGAGGTCGTGGAGACGTACTGGATGGCCCGCTCCGGCGAACACCTCTGCTATGCCGCGGCCCATCAGGCCCGCGCCGACGACGGCGACGGTCAGCATGCGGTGTACCCCCCGTCCAGGTACAGCACCTGTCCGGTGACGAAGGACGAGGCGTCGCTGAGCAGATAGATCAATGCTCCGGTGAAGTCCTCCGGTTCGGCCAGCTGGCCCAGTGGGATGCGGGCGAGCATGGCCTCGCGGGTCGCGGTGGCCTTCTCGTCCTGCTCGTACATCCAGGCGGTCAGCTCCGAGCGGAACACGGTGGGAGCCAGCACGTTCACCCGGACTCCGGAACCGCCCCACTCGGCGGCGAGACTGCGGCCGAGCAGGTCGACCGCGGCCTTGGAGGGGCAGTAAGCGGAGTATCCGGCGGGGTGGCCCAGCCGGCCGCGAGTGGAGGACACCAGTACCACGCTGCCTCCGCTGCCGTGGCCGAGCATGTGCCGCCCCGCCGCCTGGCACATGAGCCAGGAGCCGCGAACGTTCGCCGACTGCACGGCGTCGAAGTCCTCGACCTTCATCTCGGTGATCGGCGCGACGTGGTTCATACCGGAGGCGACAAGCAGTCCGTGCACGTCGCCGTAGGCCGACACGGCGGCGGAGAGGATCGCCTCGGCATCGGCCGGAGTATCTGGCCTGTGCCGGACGGTCTCGACCGGTCCGGGGCCGCCCAGTTCCGCGGTCAGCGCGTCGAGCTTGCCGGCGTTGCCACCGGCGAGGGTGAGCCGAGCGCCCAGGGCGTTCAGGGCGCGTGCCGCCGCACTGCCGAGGGCGCCGGTGGCGCCGGTGATGACGATGGAACGCCGCTCCACCGTGAAGCGGGAGAGAGGGGAAACAGCAGGAGCGAGTGCCACGAGAACCCCCAGGTTCCGTGATGCGAATCAATCGTGCCGGAGTGCGGTTCAACGTAGGGCTGGTTCTGCTCGTGGTCAATGGGCCGTGCGTAATCCGCCGCCACATGGCTCGGGTGGTAACGCCGCCGGGCCGTCTTTGCGCTCTGGTAGCCGGAGGCTGGGCTCCGGCAGCGGTCCAGTTGAATATCCCCGGCTCGCCTGGGACGCGTGAATGGGATCGGCAGAGGGCCGCTATGGCGGGAGGCGCCGTTGACGGTCGGCCCGTTCGGGCCTCTGTACCCCTGCCCGGACGGGGGTGCTGACGTGGTCGCCGGCGCCCCGAGAGTTGAAGGAGTACCCGGAAGCTTGTACTGATCACCCGGCAGTCGGGCAGCACCGCCGACAGGCCCAGCCGGCCCGCATGTGTCCGACCGGCTCTTGTGTTTCCCTGCGCGCTACAGCCCCTCGCCGTCGGCGGAGATCTGGCGCATCAGGCGGTCCAGGTGTGCGCGCATCACGGCGACCAAGTCGAAGGAACGTCCGCTGGCCAGCCACTGGACCCGCAGGCCGGAGTCGAGCGCCGCGCACTCCCGGGCGATGCTCTCAGGGTCCAGGCCCGACTTGAGCTCGCCCGACGCGGCGCCGGCGTGCAGGCGGTCCGCGAGTTCCCGCACGCCTTTCTCCTGCCACTGGGAGAAGAAGTCGTGCGCGGGGTGGTCCGGTGCCGTGGCCTCGGCACCCACCACGACGGCGAGTTCGAGGATTCCCGGCATGGTGAGGATGTCGGCGGTGTCGTCCAAGTGGCAGCGGAAGGCGTCCCGTACCGAGTCGGACACGCGTGCCCACTGCTCGTCGAGCCGCTGGTGCCAGTACTGCACGACGGCCAGCAGCAATTGCTGTTTGTCGCGGAAGTGGTGGAGGAGTCCGGCGTCGGTGATTCCGGCGTCGCGGGCGACAGCGGCCAGTGAGGTCTTGCGGTAACCGTCCTGGCCGAAGCGCAGCAGCGCGGCCTCGAGGATCTGGTTGCGCCTCGCCAGCCCCGTCGCGTAGCCGCCCCGCGGCCCCCGTGGTGTCCCCATGTGGACAACCGTACCGAGTGTCGTCGCCGACCAGCGCGGGAGTGCTGCTGCCGTGATGGAGATCCCGCGCTGCCGACTCCGTCCGGTGTGACGTGCGCCACTAGCTCAATGCCTAGCGTGCACTAAGTATTGGCTTCATCATCATCCGAAAGCGAGGGAAAGTTTCGAGCCTGTGGCCATTCCTCCCACGCCCCGGCCTCCCCCCCCTGTTCGCGAAAGGAGGCGGCTCCATGACACCCACGTCTGCTAGCCCCTCGCTCGACGCAGCATCGTCCGAAGGCACCGAGAGATGGACGCCGCGACTGGTCGCCGTACTCGTCGCGCTCATCTGGCCGACCCAGCTCCTGGCCGCTGCCGGCATACTGGGGGCCAATGCGACCGCCAGCGTGGCGCAGAGCTTCCGCACCACCCATGTGGCCTGGTTCGGTCTGACCGTCGTCCTGATCTCGACGCTGCTGACGCCGTTCGTGATGAAACTGGGTGACCGGTACGGCAAGAAGCGGCTCATGCTTGCGATGACCGCCTTGGGGGTCCTCGGCGACGTCATCGCCGCGATGGCGGGCAGCTTTTGGCTCCTGCTGGTCGGACGGGCCGTCGCCGGTTGCTACGGCCCGTTCGCCGCCCTGTCCTTCCCCGCTGTGCGGGACATCTTTCCCGCCCGGTTGGTGAAACCGGCCAGCGCTGTCCTCGGCAGCAGCGTCGGTCTGGTGGCCCTGGCCGCGCCGTTCCTGGCCGGCTGGCTGGTCGACGGCTGGGGCTACGAAGGCGTGATGTGGTTCCTGGCCGCTGCGTCCGCCGTCGGCTTCGCGCTGATCGCCCTCCTGGTGCCGCAGACCCCGCGGCACGACCGCCGGCCCGGCTTTGACTGGCTCGGCGGCCTGGTCCTCGGCGGCGGCCTGACCGCGGTCGTCTACGCGGTCGGCCAGGGGGAGAGCTGGAGGTGGGGCGACACCAAGACTCTCGGCTGGCTCACCGCCGGCCTGGCCGCACTGGTCGTCTTCTTCTTCGTGGAACGCTCCAGTGCCCACCCGATTCTGGAGCTGAAGGTGCTCAGCCGCCGCCCGGTCGCCCTGGTCCTCGTCACCGGTGGGCTCGCACAGTCCGTCGCCTACACGATGCCCAGCATGGCGATCCTGCTCGCCCTCTACCCGCACATCCCCGGGGTCTCAGCCGGACTCGGATGGACCGCGCAGCACAACGCCGTCGTCAGCGTCACCTGGAACGTGGTGATGTTCGGGGCCGGCATCATTGCCAGCCGTCTGCTGCGCACGATCGACGCCCGCCTGCTCTGGTGGGCCGGGCTGGCCCTGATGGGGGTCGGATACGGTCTGGTCGGCTTCTTCCATGCCGACGAGACCCAACTCGTCCTCACCTCGTGCCTGGCCAACCTCGGCGCCGGTCTCGTCGTCGCGGGAGCACCAGTGCTGGTCGTCGGTGTGGTCTCCAAGGACGAGCAAGGCATGGGCAGCGGCATGCTCAACATGCTCATCAACTTCTTCGGCGCCATCGTCACCGCCCTCTCGTTCGCCGCCCTCGCCACACACAGCACCGTCGTGGACGGCACCGCCTTCTACCAGGACGGCGGCTACGCCTGGCTCTTCTGGACCGGAGCGCTGCTCACCGCGCTGACGTTGGCGATCTCACTGTTCATCCCGCCACTGCGGGACCCCGCGGAGACCGACGCTGCCCCCGCCACCTCATCGTGAGGTCATCGACACGCTCTCTTGCAACTCCCAGACCGGAACGCAGTTGGTCCACCGGCCGGAGATGTACGAGAACGGCGAGGTGTCTGCGACCGGTTGCGCGTGTGGGGGGCCTCCGACAGCACGGGAAGCGGGCATTCACAGCCTGATGCCCCATGCCGACGCGGTCGAAGACCTGAACCGGGTCGTCTCGGTGGACCCACCATCGTTCGTCCCCCAGCACCCGGTCGATGCCCGCAAAAGGTGCCTCCATGGCTTCGTCAAGCTGCAGCCGGAGTGTGCGACTGGCAGAACGTGCAGTCTCAAAGCATCGCGAAGAGGACCTCGATGTGGCGCCGGGCGAGTGCGACGAGGGCTGCGGCTTGTCGAACGTCTTCTTCCCAGCGCCATTGACGGCGGCGGCGTGACGTTCGCCCTTGCCGACATCCAGCCCCAGATGGACGCCGACGTCAGTTTCGACCGATACGGCCATCGCTCCCGCCCCTGCCTGTTCCCCGCCTCACCTGCGGCATCAGCGTGCAGGCGTCCACCTTGGAAGAGACTGCCGCATGGGTTGTGGGGATCGGCGCTCGTGCTTCTGATCAGCGGTCTGCCGATGCCTCCGGCGCTGGCGACAACACCTTTTCGATCATCTCGACTGGGGACTCAAATCGTACCGGGGCCGACGCGAAGGCCGGGAGCCTCTTTGAGAGGCCACTTGAAGGTAACGGGGCCCGGCCGGGGACCGGACGACCACGCCGTCGGCCGCTGCCGTGGGACTGAGCAGGAAGTCCACCTCGTTGCCGACGACTGCGGCCGATGCCTCGCGTTCGTCTCACGGCAGCCCAGGCCGACGAGGCACCTGCCTTCACCGCCATCATGGCCCACCTACGTGCCCCCTGTCGGCTAGTTCAGGACGGTCCCGCACCAGGCCGGACTTGGTCCCCGGCCGACGAGGTCCACCGCTCCCACGCCATCCGCGAGCGCCTGGGCAAGCGCGGCAGGCGGTGATCCCCGTTCCGGCGGACCAGCGAAGCCATCGTCGCCTTCGTCCGCGGCGGCGAGCCGGGCTGGTGCCTTGATCCGACGGCGCTCCGGTCGCCCGGATCTTCGACACCCTCTCCTCCGGCAGGGCCGACGTTACACCGATGTGCGCTCCCTGCTCGGCCCTTCTGCCCTCAGTCTGCCGCCGCAGCCGAACATGCACAGCCCGCACCGTACTCCTCGGCCATCCGAATTCGGATTCAGCTGTCGGCGGCCATACCTCGGTAGCTTCGCACCACCTCCGCGTAGGCCTTCGCGCTCGGCTTCGGGCGGCGTTGGAACGTCTCGCGGTCGACCTCGTGCAGCCCGAGCTGAGCCCCGTAGCCGAAGATCCACTCGAAGTTGTCCATGAGCGTCCAGTGGCAGTAGCCGAGGACGGGCGTGCCCGCGCCAGCCTCGGCCGCGAGCCCGTGGACCGCGGCGGGGACGAAGGCGGCGCGCTGTGCGTCGTTGGAGGTCTGGATGCCGTGCTCGGTCACGAGGACCGGCACTCCCGCCACCTCGTGGGCGTAGCGCACCGCGCCGGCGAGGGACTCGGGTGCGATGGCCGTGCCCATGCCGTTGAGCTCGCCGTCTCCGGGAACCTCGCCGTCGGGGCCGTGGACGATGCGCTCGTAGTTCTGCACGCCGATGAAGTCGTCGTGGCGGGCCTCGCGCAGCCAGTGGTCGTAGACCGCGGCGCGCTTGGCGTCCCGGCGTTCCTCGCCGCCGGGCAGCGCCACTTCGTCGGCGATGGCGATCGAGACGCCGACGGGCAGGTCGCCGCGGCGGGCCTTGATCGCGTCGCGGGCGGCGCGGTGGGCACGGGTGAACGCCGCCTGGAACTCGTCCTGCCGGTGGGCGGGGATGACGTTCGCGCTGGCGTAGGTGTCGCTTCCGGCGGCGCGTGCGGCGGCCGCGAGCATCTGCGTCTTGAGTTCTTCCGCCTCGGCCGGGAGCTTCGCGCCCGCCTGGAGCAGCTGTTCCAGGTTGGGTTCGTTGAGGGTGACGGCGTACGCGATGCGGTCGCCGAAGCGGGCCATGACGCGGTCGCACTGCTCGGCGAAGCGTGCCGGGGCGTCGTCGGCGGTCCAGGAGCCGGCCGCGGCGAACCAGTGCGGTGCGGTGAAGTGGCTGAACGTCACGAGGGGGGCCAGGCCGCGTTCGAGGCACCCGTCGACCTTGCGTTCGTAGTGGTCGAGGGCGTCGGCGGAGACGACACCGCGTTCCGGTTCGACGCGGGCCCATTCGACGGAGAACCGGAAGGCGTTGAGGCCGAGACCGGCGGCCAGGTCGAGGTCGGTCGCCCACTGCTGGTAGCCCTCGCAGGCCGCTCCGCTGGGCTCGCGGAACAGCGAGGGCGTGGTGTGCTCCAGGAACCAGGTGTCGCCGGCGCTGTTGTGGCCCTCGTTCTGGTGGCCTGCGGTGGCGACGCCCCACAGGAAGGTGTCGGGCAGGGTGGTGTGTGTCATGTCTGCTCCCAGTACTGAGCTGCGGGGAACGGGGTCCAGAAGGCGTGCCGGCCGGGTCCGATCTCCGTGGGCTCTGTGCCCGGCAGATCGACCGTCGCGGTGACCTCGGGCGGCACGAGGACGTCGACGTGCAGGGTGCCGCCCTCGCACCGCCAGCCGATCTCGGCGCGGCCGTACGGCGTGTCGTGCTCGGCCCGGGCCCAAGTGAGGCCGCCCCCGGGGCGGGGACGGAGCAGCAGCCGCCGGTAGCCCGGCTCGGCGGGGGCCAGACCGGCGACCGTGCGGTGCATCCAGTCGGCGACCGCGCCGAGCGCGTAGTGGTTGAAGGAGGTCATCTCCCCGGGATTCACGCCCCCGTCGGGCAGCATGCTGTCCCAGCGTTCCCACACGGTGGTGGCGCCCATGTCGACCTGGTACAGCCACGAGGGGCAGGACCGCTGGGTCAGCAGCCGGTAGGCGGTGTCCACGTGTCCGGTGTCGGTGAGCGCGTCGCACACCAGGGGCGTGCCGAGGAAGCCGGTGCCGATGCGGTGCCCGCGCCCCGCCACCAGTCCGGCCAGCCGGCGTCCGGCCTCCACTCGGTCGGCGTCGTCCTCCAGCAGCCGGAAGCACAGGGCGAGGGCGTAGGCCGTCTGGGTCTCCTCCGTGAGCCGTCCGCCTCCGGCGTGGAAGCGGGCGAGGAAGGCGTCGCGGACCGCGTCGGCCAGGGCGTGGTGGCGCGCCGCGTCGTCCTCGTGCTCCAGGACCTCGGCGGTGCGGGCCAGCAGCCGCGCGCAGTGCGCGAAGTACGCCGTGGCGACCAGGGTGGACGACGTCATGGCGCGGCCCGGGTCGTCCGCCGGGGCGGTCGGGTCCAGCCAGTCGCCGAACTGGAACCCCTCGCCCCAGATCCGGGCCGGCCCGGCGATCCGGTCGACGGCGTCGACCCAGGCCCGCATCGAGGCGTACTGGGCGCGCAGCACCTCGGTGTCGCCGTACCGCTCGTACAGCACCCAGGGGACGATGACGGCCGCGTCGCACCAACCGGCCATCGGCGGGTTGCCGGGCGGGACGGGCACCGGCGTGATCACCGGGATGCCGGGGCTGAACACCGGGGGCACGCCGCGTTCGTCGTCGCCCTGGTCGGCGGCGAGGTCGCGCAGCCAGGAGCGCAGGAAGTCGCGGACGTCGTGGAGGAAGGCGGCGGTGGGGGCGAAGACCTGGACGTCGCCGGTCCAGCCGAGGCGCTCGTCGCGCTGCGGGCAGTCGGTGGGTACGTCGACGAAGTTGCCGCGCATTCCCCACACCACGTTCTCCTGCAGGCGGTTGAGGGAGTCGTCCGAGCAGGAGAACCAGCCCGTGCGGCGCAGGTCGCTGTGGAGGACGACGGCCGTGACGTCGGCGGGGTCGAGGTCGCCGGGCCATCCCTCGACCTCGGCGTAGCGGAAGCCGTGGAAGGTGAAGCGGGGCTCCCACTCCTCGCCCGCGGGGTCGCCGCGCAGGACGTAGCGGTCGGTGGCGGTGGCGTGCCGCAGCGGACGGGTGCAGAGGTCGCCGTCCTCCAGGACCTCGGCATGGCGCAGGGTGACCGTGCGGCCGGCCTCGCCGCGGAAGCGGATGCGCAGCCGTCCGACGAGGTTCTGGCCGAAGTCGAGGATGGTCCGGCCCGTGGGCGAGACGGTCACGGAGACGGGCGCGAGGTGCTCGATGCGGCGCACCGGTGGGCTGTCGGCCGGGAAGAGGACGGCGGTGTCGAAGTCCAGGATCTCCACCGGCTGCCACGCCGAGTCGTCGAATCCCGGTTCGCTGAAGCCGGCCTGCTCGCGGCGGGCGTCGTACTCCTCGCCCTCGTACAGACCTGCGGCACGGACGGGCCCGGGGCTCCAGCGCCAGCCTTTCCCGGTGGCGACGGTGTCGGTGGAGCCGTCGGCGTACTCGATGCGCAGTTCGGCGAGGAGTCCGGTGTGCTCGCCGTAGATGTCCCGGGTGCCGCCGTTGAACCCGAGCAGGCCCCGGTACCAGCCGTCGGCCAGATGGGCGCCCCAGGCGCCCGGGCCCTCGCGGACCAGGGCGGTGACGTCGAAGGACTGGTAGCGGTGGCGGTGGCGGTAGCTCGTCCAGCCGGGCGCCAGGACGTGGTCGCCCACCACCGTGCCGTTGACCTCGAGTTCGTAGACGCCGAGCGCGGTGACCAGGAGCCGGGCCGACCGGACGGCTGCTCGCGCGGTGAACTCTCCGCGCAGCAGCGCGGCGGGGCGGGCCCCTTCGGCGGCCGAGGAGGCGGAGGGGGAAGAGGGGGCGAGGGGACGGGGACTGACGACCTGCGCGGTCCAGTGGTGGAGCATGGCGGCCATCATGCAACTAATACCTAGTGATGGCTAAGCATTCGCAGGTGTGGCGTGCGTCACGAGAGGGGCCGGTAAGGCGGCGAGCTGCGCATTCTCAGGTCGGCGCGGGGAGTTGCGCGGTGATCAGCCACAGGCCCTGTAGTGCGCGAGGCGCACAAAGTGCCTTCACGGCCCTGTGCCCTGCCCACCCGCGGCGGTTCCCGCACGGGCCGATCGGGCTGTCCCTGCATGATGCGGCCGAGCTGCTTCCCGCACTACTGCCGCAGACCCGCGGCCATGGCCGCGCCTTTGCGGGCGACGCCTGCGTGTTCCAGTCCGGGCCACAGGGCACTGTTGTCACCGCCGGCCGCGGCCAGACGGCGAGTTGGGCGGTCACCACACGTTGTGACAAGCACGGTTACGTCTTCTTCGGCACCACCACCGCAGCAACTCTCATCATCTGGCTCCGCAGGTGATCACCCGAATCACTCTGGAAGTCGGCATGTACATTGTCTCGTCGTGATCGAAAGAGTGGGCGGGCGAGTCGTCGCCGACAGATACGTGCTCGCCGACCGACTGGGCAGCGGCGGTATGGGCACCGTGTGGCGTGCCTGGGACCACCTGTTGCAGCGGACGGTGGCCGTCAAGGAACTCCATGCCGCGGGTGGGGGGCACGAGCAGCAGGCGTCGATGCGGCGTGTGCTGTCGGAGGCACGGGCGATCGCCCGGGTGACACATGCGCATGTCATCGACATCTACGATCTGGTGGAGTTCGACGGTGGCTTCTGGATCGTCATGGAACTGGTGCCGGGTGGCTCGCTGAGCGAGCGAGTGCGATCTGGCGGGCCCCTGTCACCAGTGCAAACAGCCCGTGTTGGCCTGGAGGTCCTGTCCGCGTTGGAGGCGGTCCACGCGGCCGGTGCGCTGCACCGTGACGTGAAACCGGCCAACGTGCTTCTGCGCGCGGACGGCAGCAGCGTGCTCACCGACTTCGGTATCGCCGCCCTGTCCGGTCACACAGGGCTTACGGGCACTGGGGGCGTGGTCGGCTCGGCCGAGTATATGGCCCCGGAACGCCTGCGCGATCAGCCCGCCGGACCGGCCAGCGACCTGTTCTCCCTCGGCGTCACCCTGTGTTTCCTCGCCTCCGGTCAGACCCCCTTCGCCCGTGCGGACCTCACGGCAACCTCGTTCGCCGTCGCCTTCGAACCGCCCTCCGTTCACGTCCGGGGCCCGCTGGGCGACGTCATCGAGCAGTTGCTGGACAAAGACCCCGCCAAGCGCCCGTCCAGCACACAGCTCGCAGACGCGCTGCGGTCGATAGTCGACGGCGCTCCCCAAACGGTGCAGGCCACACTGCGGCAGCCGGTGCGGCCACCGCGCGCGAACCGGCGGCGCACGGCGATCACAGGGGCGATCGCCGTGGCGGTGCTCCTCGCCGGAGCGGGTGTGACCGCATACGTCGCCGGAGACGACTCCGGCCCTGGTTCGCCCGAGCAGACCGGGCGGACGTCCACCGGCACCCATGCGGTCTCGCGGGTGGACGCGGTGATGCCGGTTCCGGGTGTGCAAGGCAGGTTCTGGGTGTTCGCCGGCAGTGAGTACATGGTCGTCGAGACGGGTGCGGACCCGGCGTCGGCGCGGCGGGTGGGCGGGCCTGCCCCGATCGCGCAGTGGCGCAAGACGTTCGGTGGCCTGGACGGTTTCACGAACGAGATCGACGCGGTCCTGCCGGTTCCCGGTGACGGGCATCGCTTCTGGGTCTTCTCCGGTGATCAGTACCTGCTCGTCCACATCGCGGGCGATCGCTCCGGCAAGGGCCGCCTCCAAGAACCACGCCCCCTCACCGACTGGCCGTCATTGAGACCCTTCCGAACGGATTGAACCAGCGCGGCTGGTCCACAGGATGCTGTTCTGGGTGGCGAAGACAACTGGAGTGACCCCCGAGATTCCGACACCTGGACGGTCCGCAGCACGAACAGGACGCCGACGAGTGCTGTTCGGTCAGGAACACGCAACCGCCCGGGATGCCGGTGGCGTCGTTCGGGAGCGGGTGGTAGCAACGGGGCCACCCGCTCCCACAGGTCGTCCGGAACAAGATCAGCACGCACCTCGGACACCTTGCCCACCAAGATCGTCGAGCGCAAGAGCCGCAGCTCAACTCATTCTGAAACGATCAGTTATAGGTCGCACGGTTCAACAGTGACCACCTATGAAACGAACGTGTTCTTGAGACCCGCGCGAATAGATCGGGGTCGGGGTTAGGGCAAAGATCCGGGGAGTCCATGAACGAGCAATTCGTTATGGCCTTTACGCTGGATGTTCTTGTTGGCTTCCGCGATCCGCCACTTCCAGCACAGGCGACACCAGCATATCCGAGAACGAACGCTTTTCTGTTCCTCATGTTTGGCGTCCACGCAATGAGTGTGCGCGACGATTAGGCGAAGGAGCCTCAAAGCGCAGGTCTTGGACAGGGCGCCCGACCGGTGAATGCCGAGTAGGTGGTGACGGATTTCCGCTATAGCCGTGGCTTCGGCAGCAGGCTTTTCGCACTCACGGAAGAACTCAACGGCATCCATGAGCAAGTTTATTGCATCCAGCTTGTAATGCGCTCGATCTAGCTCGTAGCTGACCATGAGTAGCGTCATGCCCAGTCGTGACGGGGTATCTGCACGCTTAAGGGAGAGATTCTTTACCGTTTCGGAAATCGCGAGGAGGTTCCTGAGGTGAAGTTCCCTTCTGAGGTGCGGGGCTGCAAACCCCGCAAGTACTGTGGCTGTAACTGCCCTGCCGCGCGCCGGGGCGGCAGTGATCATAGCGGTCAGATTCGAGTATTCTTCATCAAACCACTTGATGGCCTCAGAGAGGCCAGTGAAGCTCGGAGAAGCTGGCTCGTGCAGAGGAGTTAAACGCTCCTTTGCAATTATGTGTGAGCGGGCGGCTCTGGATGTCATCACATAGTGTCGGTGCAGGCGGTATTCGGCGGCATCGCGGTGGTCGGCGTGGGCGTGCTGATGGCCAAGCTCGTCGGCGTAAAGGCGCACCAGGTCGTGCAGACGCCAGCGGCCCCAGGTGCGTCCGTGTTCGATCAGATGGGCGCGGGCAAGATCCTGCAGCAGTTCCTCGGTGCGTGCTTGGTCGGTGTCGGCCAAGTGCGCGGCGGAGTCGGTCGACAGGTCTGGGCCGACGTTGAGTGGCAGCAGCCGGAATAGTCGAGTGTGATCGTTGCTCAGGTGCTGGTAGGACAGGTCGAAGGCGGCACGTACCCCGTGGTCCTCGCGCCGTAATCGGTCCAGTCGGGCGTGTGCGGCCTCCAGGGCCCGCACGAGAGATGACAGGGGGCGGGTGGGGGCGTCGGCGAGCAGGGCGGCGGCGATGCGCAGCGCGAGGGGGAGTCCGCCACACAGCCGGGCGATCGCGGCGGCGTGCTCGGGGCCCTTGTCGACCCGCGTGTCGGCGGGGCCGCGAGCTTGCAGGAGGACCTGGCGGAGCAGCTCGACCGAGTCGTCCTCGCCGAGGGCGTCCAAGTCGTGTAGACGGGCGTCGAGGTCCAGGGTGTGTCGGGAGGTGAGCAGGGCTCCCGTGGCGCCGTCAGTGGGAAGCAGAGGGCGGGCCTGCTCGGCAGTGAAGACGTTGTCGACGATGACCAGAATTCTGCGGTTCTGCTCGGCGAAGGCGGCCAGCACGCTGCGGTACAACCGGGAGCGGTCCTGCAGTTCGGCAGGGATGTGTTCCTTGGGTATACCCAACGCGCGCAGCAGGCCGTCCAGGGCGCGTTCGGGAGACACTCGGCGCTCCGTGTCGTATCCGAACATGTCCACGAACAGGACACCGCCGGGGAACCAGCCTGGTCGCTTGAGCGCGCGTGCAGCGGTCTGCACGGCCAGTTCGGTCTTGCCGACGCCGGCAAGTCCCGCGACCGCCGCGATCAAGACGGCCTGCAGAGGCTCCTTGCCAGGTTCCAGCAGTTCCAGCAACTCCTCGACCTGTCGGTCGCGGCCGGTGAAAGCGGGCGAGGCGGGAGGAAGGCCGGACAGCGCGGGGGTGATCTCCAGTGGCAGATGTACCTGGATGTCCCGGCCTTGGACCACCGTGTTGAAGAAGAATCCACCGCTGATCTCGTTCGACACCGCGGCGTCTGCCTCCCCCTCGCCCTGGGGGACTGCGTCGGGCATGCCTTTATCCCTGCGCGGAGGGGGTTTCGTGGTCGGGGGACGATGGAGGTGGAGACGCGGGCGCGGTGGTGAAGGAGATCCCGGAGAAGTCTCTGCCCTGCAGTGTCGTGCCGTGGAAGATGCCGCCGCTGATCGTGTTGTCCACCTTGCTGTCGCCGCTGCGCAGCAGCCCTGCCTGCTCGTGCCACCGCTCAAGGCCGAGGCGGAAATCGGCGTCCCTCGCAGCCCGCAGCGCAAGCGCGGTACTCAGCGCCTGCGCGCGCACTGGATCGGCCGGAACCCGCTCCAACTCCGTCAGCTCCGCCTCGCCCGAGCTCACCGCCGAATTTTCGTCGGCGTCCTGGCCACCTCGGAGCGGGTGCCGCACCAGCGTGCTCAGCCCCACCCACGCCTGACGGCCGATCTCACCGCCGGCGCCACCTGCCAACGCTGCCAGTAACCCCACCGATACCGGATCCATCGCGAACCCCCTCGTCCCAGCTGACCGTCCACGGACACGCTACGAGAATGCCCTTTGTTCGCGCATGCCAAATCCCAAAGTACGAAGCTGATGCCGATGATTCACTACCTGCGGGCCACATCGGGCCCGCGACGCGATGGCCACAACGACGGTGTGGTGCCAGACGGCACGCGCGTGCATTTCCGCTCCGAGTAGGCCATCGCTGTCAGCGGGCTGAAGAGCCGACGTCCCGGTGCGGGTCGTGGTCCGGATGGATGCCGAGTTCGTGGGTGGAGTAATCACCGAAGCAGCGGACCTGTAACACGCTACAAACCATCGAGGTCAGCGAAGCCCTTCAGCGTGTCTGCGCATGGCGGTTGTCGCTGTCCATGCCGACTGGCGGTCGGCGGAAGGTGCCGTACGGGTTGACGTTCGACCAGAACAGCGCGGTCAGGCCGCACTCGCAAGCAGCCCCGGTGGACGAAGAAGGCCACCCACGACAACTACCTGAGTTTTCGTTAGTTCTGTGGTGTTTGGGGATGAAGGGTCAGGCCGGTGTGGGCGAGGAAGGACCATGGGAGTTGCTCGCACCGCCCAGGCCGCCACCGGCCCGCACCGCCGCTCCGGCCCTTTCATCCGGCCGGAGCGGCGGCGGCAGGTCCGCCACCGTTCGCTGGAGCAGACTCGGTGGATGCCGCGTTTGGCGGCGTCGGCGACATCGGCGAGGTGGTCGCCGGCGAGGTGGGCCTGCTCGCGGGTCTTGATGGCCGACCACAGCAGTTCGACCGGGTTGAGTTCGGGTGCGTAGGCCGGCAGCCGCTCGAGGATGAGCCAGTCCTGCTCGGCCACCCAGGCCCGCATGCCCCGGCTCCAGTGGGCGGACAGTCCGTCCCATACCAACACCACCGGCTCGCGGGCGTAGAAGGTCCTGATCTGTTCCAGCACCTCGATCAGGGAAGAGGTGTCGTAGCTGCCTGGCTCGAGGTGGAAGCACAGCCGCGGGCGCGTTCGGCGTCGGCGGCGTGGTAGCCCAGCGCGGCGGCCATCCCGGCTCGTCTCCAGTTCAGCCGGTGCCGCAAGAGCGGAGTGCGGCCGCGGGGTGCGTAGGTGCGACGCACCTCGGGCAGCAGCGATACGCCTGATTCGTCGAAGAACACGATCCAGGCACGTTTCTTCACCGCCCCCTTTTGATGCGCGGCCACTCGTGGGCGACCCATCGGGCGATCTCGGACTCGCCCCGCTCGACGGCCTGGCGTCTGGGCCGCTGCAGACTCCATCCCAGCCGTCCGGTCAGCAGGCGCCATACCGAGGCGTGTGCCAACGTCACCCCCGTCACCCGCTCAACCACCACGCCGAGCCGTTCCAGCGTCCACAGGTCCGCCTCGAACCCATGCGCCTGGGCGCCCTGCTCCAGCGCAATGCGAACCGCTTCGAGCTGGGCGTCGTCCAGCTTGGGCGGCCGACCGGTGGCCGGACGACGCCGCAATGCCTGAACCCCGCCCTGCTCCCACAGTCGTTTCCACCGGCGCACACTCTCCGGATGCAGCCCCACTGCCCGGGCAACCTCGGATGAAGGACGTCTCTGCTCAAACAACTCGGCCGCGCGCATGCGACGGGCCTCGGCCAACAGCGGCCGCGTCAACGACAGAACGGAGACATCAGCAACAGCTTCCTGCGGCTTGGAAGACACACCATCATGCTCACACTGCCGAAGCTCCAACCACCACAGAACTAACGAAAAACTCAGTAAGCGACTCGGGTGTGTGGAGGCCGGGGAGACCGGTGCGCCGCCGTGGACCGCGGCTCGTGGTCGAGCGGGCGGTCTTCCAGTGGGTCGCCTGGTGCAGCGAGGTGCGGCTGCGCTCCGCCCTGAACTACGTGCGGCCCGTCGAGTACGAATGCGGCTGGTTGCGACAGCAGGAGACGCCCCACACTCCGTCCGGCACACGATCACCAGGTGCCACGAGAATCGGGACAGCTCAGGCCCAGGGGCCGCGAGTTGCTCCGGTGTCCAGGTCCCTTGGCCTGGGTGTCAGGTGTTGGTGTACTGGGAGGCGTACTCCTCGCTGGGCGGGATGACGGTGATGACGTCTATCAGCACACCGTCTGGGGCGGCGATGATGAAGTGGCGCTGGCCGAACTCTTCCGTCCGCAGTGGCAGCAATTCGGTCAGGCCGGCCTCACCCACGAGCCGCTGGTGCTCGGAGTCGACGTCGTCCACCTCGAAGTTCAGCAGCAGACCGCCCTGGAGCGCGGCCCGGTGGCCCTCGGGGACGGTCGGGTGGGTGTGGTCGAGGAGAGCCAGCTCGTACTGGGGGGTGTCGGGCCGGCGCAGACTGACGTACCAGTCCGACTCGAAGGTTGCGTCGAAGCCGAGGTGGCGGGTGTAGAAGTCGTGGGAGGCTGCCACGTCCCGGCTGGCGAGCACCGGGTAGAAGCCGCCGAGTTTGGTTGTGGGTGAGTTCGTCATGACGGAGGTCCTCCAGTAGCGTTTGACATACCCAAGGTATGTGAATCGTAGCGCTAGCATACCCTCGGTACGCGGAACGGGAAGGGGATGCGCTCGATGGCAGTCAGCCGGGCGGAGCAGCGGGCAGCCACGCGGCACGCGCTGCTGGCCGAAGGGCGGCGGCGGTTCGCCAACGACGGGTACCACCACGTGGTACTGGCGGAGGTGGCGCAGGCCGCCGGGGTCACCAAGGGGGCCGCCTATCACCACTTCGACAACAAAGCCGGGCTCTTCCGGGCCGTCGTCCGCGAGGTGCAGCAAGAACTGGGCGAGCGGGTCGCGACCGCAGCCGAAGACCACGAGGACCTGTGGGAGCAGCTCCGGGCCGGCTGCCGGGCCTTCCTGGCCGCAGGGGCGGACCCGGCGGTGCGACAGGTACTGCTTGTCGATGCGCCGACCGTGCTGGGCTGGGACGAGTGGCGGACCCTGGACGAAGAGTCCTCCGCCCGGCATCTCGCGGAGGCCCTGACGGCGCTCGCCGCAGCCGGGATCATCGCTGACCAGCCCGTGGAACCTCTGGCCCGGTTGCTCTCCGGGGCGATGAACGAGGCCGCACTCTGGATCGCCCGGGGCGGGGACACGCAGGCCGCGGAGCAGGCACTCGACCGGCTCCTGGCGGGGCTGCGCACCTCGGCCTGATCTCACGCGGACGCTCGGCCTTCCGAGTCGGTGCAGTGAAGGCGGTAGTCCGAGGAGCGGATCACTACTGGCGCCAACGTCGGCTCCGTCCGGCTCGCGGGGCGAGCGAGTCGCGAGCGGACTGATGTCACCGGTGCATGCGTGAAGAGACCGCCCAGTCCGCGATCGACACGTTCATCTCCGCGTTCAATGCCTCGGACGACGGCTACGTGACTGGGCTGCTTCCCAGGCCCTTACCTCGAACGTGGTTCTCTGGGGCTCGCGGGGCTGGAGTGAGGGCATCGAGGCGGTGGAACGGTTCGTGCTGGACATCCGGCGCCACCCGGCGGGGACTGGCACGATGGTGCGGCGCCTTGGTCGTCAGTCCGTCCAGGAACGCCTGCACGGCC
>NZ_JAPSIW010000064.1 GCF_031178505.1 Streptomyces sp.
GCTCGCCCTCCTGCTCGGCGCCGGGGAAGGTCTTCGGGGTCTTGATCTCGGGCTTGTTGGCGTACCGCTCGCGGTTGCGCTCCTCCGCCCGGGTCTCGTACTCGCGCGAGCGCGCCGGGGCCGTACGGCCGCCGCCCCGCTTCGGGGACTGCTTCGGGCCGCCCTTGGCACCGCCGCGGGCGGCGTCGCCGCGTCCGCGCTTCGGGCCGTCGGAGGGACGCCCGGCCAGGCCGTCGACGTCGTAACCCCGCTCCTCGGGACGGGGCCGGCGGGGGCGGCCCGCGCCCGCGCTCTGGCCGCGCTCGTCGCGGCCGTTCCCCGCACCCCTGTAGTTGCCGCGGCCGCCGCTCTTGGCACCACGGCTCCCGCCGTTGTTTCCGCTGTTCCTGCCGCTGCTGCTTCGCATCAAACTTCCGTCGTCTTCTCGGTCTCGTCCGCATCGGGCTCGAACGACGGAACGCCTTCCAGGGAGTCCGGCTCGACCGCCTCGGCCTCCGGGAGGAAGGGGGCGAGCTCGGGGAGTTCGTCCAGGCCGCGCAGGCCCATCCGCTCCAGGAAGTAGTTCGTCGTCCTGTACAGGATCGCACCTGTTTCGGGTTCCGCGCCCGCCTCCTCCACCAGACCCCTCTGGAGGAGGGTCCGCATGACCCCGTCGCAGTTGACCCCGCGGACGGCGGAGACCCGGGAACGGCTGACCGGCTGGCGGTACGCGACGACCGCGAGGGTCTCCAGGGCCGCGCGGGTGAGCCGGGCCTGCTGGCCGTCGAGCAGGAAGGCCTCGACGGCGGCGGCGTGGGCGGGGCGGGTGTAGAAACGCCAGCCGCCCGCGACCTGCCGCAGCTCGAAACCGCGGCCCTGGGCGGTGTACTCGGCGGCCAGCTCGCGCAGGGCGTCCGCCACCTCCAGGGGGGTGCGGTCCAGGACCCGGGCGAGGTGCTGCTCGGTGGCGGGCTCGTCGACGACCATGAGGACGGCTTCGAGGGCGGGCTTGAGGTCGCTGTCGCTCATGCGAGGGCCTCCTGGTCGAACTCGTCGGTGACGGTGGGCGTGGCGCCCGTCCCGGCGTCCCCGCCCGTCCAGGAGACGGTGAGGTCCCCGAGGGGGCTCTCCTGGTCGAGGGCGACCGCCTTCTCCCGGTAGAGCTCCAGGAGGGCGAGGAAACGGGCGACGACGGTGAGGGTGTCCCCGGCGTCCTCGGCCAGCTCCTGGAAGCTCGCCGTGCCGCGCTCCCGCAGCAGGGCCACGACCAGGGCGGCCTGTTCGCGGACGCTGACGAGGGGGGCGTGGATGTGGTCGACGTACACCTCGGGCTCGGGCCGGGGCCGCATGGCCTGCGCGGCCAGCTTCGCGAGACCCTCGGGACCGATGGTGAGGACGACCTCGGGGAGCAGGGCGGCATGGTGCGGTTCGAGCCCGACGGTCCGGGGGTGACGCCGGCCCTCCGTCTCCCACCGCTCCTCCAGGATCTCGGAGATCCGCTTGTACGCGCGGTACTGGAGGAGCCGGGCGAACAGCAGGTCACGGGCCTCCAGGAGGGCGAGGTCGGCCTCGTCCTCCACCTCGGCGGCGGGCAGCAGCCGGGCGGCCTTGAGGTCGAGCAGGGTGGCGGCGACGACCAGGAACTCGGTGGTCTGGTCGAGGTCCCCGTCGGGGCCGAGGGCCCGGATGTGGGCCATGAACTCGTCGGTGACCTGGGAGAGGGCGACCTCGGTGACGTCCAGCTTGTGCTTGGTGATCAGCTGGAGGAGCAGGTCGAAGGGTCCCTCGAAGTTCGCCAGGCGCACGGTGAACCGGGCGTCCTCGCCGTCCGGGGCCCGCGCCGGAAGGCCCGTCTCCCGGTCCCGCGCCGGCTCCGCCTCCCGGTCCGGTACGCCGCCCGGCGCGCCGTGCGCCTCACGGTCCGGGCCCGGCTCGGTGGCCGGGCCGGACCCGGGGGCCGGTTCCCCGTCGGGGCCGCGCCCGGGGGCGCGGCGGCGCGGCGGGCGGGACGTTTCGTCGGGGGGGCGGTGCATGGGGCGGATCCAGGGGGAGCGGGGGCGCGGCAGCCCGCAGGCTACCCTCAGCGGCCGCGCAGACGGCGGACGAGGATGCTCGCGTCGCCGCGGGACTCCAGGTCCGCCAGGACCACGGCGACCGCCTCACGGACGATTCTGCCCCGGTCGACGGCGAGGCCGTGCTCGCCCCTGAGCACGAGCCGGGCGTGCTCCAGGTCCATCAGCTCCTCGGCGGAGACGTAGACCGTGATCTTCTCGTCGTGGCGCTCGCGTCCGCTCGGCCGGCGCGCCGCGGGACGTCCGCCGCGCCGCCGGGGCGCCGCGCCGACGGCGGGCTTGCCGGCCGGGGACGTCTCGGGCTCCGCCGCGCGGGCGCGCGGCTCGGCCGTCTCGGAGGCCGCCGCGGTGTGCTCCGCGGGGCCTTCGGCCGCCGTCGTGTCGCTCTCCCCCGCCGGAGCGGGGACGGTGCGGCGGGGCGAGGACGCCTGGAGCGCCGTCCCCCCGGTCGTACGGAAGAGTTCGTCGGCCCCGGGCAGACTCACTCGGCGTGACACCGGGCGAGCACCTCCCTGGCGAGCTGACGGTAGGCGGCGGCGCCCACGGAGTTGGAGGCGTACGTGGTGATGGGCTCGCCGGCGACCGTCGTCTCCGGGAAGCGCACGGTCCGGCCGATCACCGTGTGGTACACGTGGTCGTCGAAGGCCTCGACGACGCGCGCGAGGACCTCGCGGCTGTGCACGGTCCGGGAGTCGTACATCGTGGCGAGGATGCCGTCGAGCTCCAGCTCGGGGTTGAGCCGCTCCTGGACCTTCTCGATGGTCTCGGTCAGCAGGGCGACCCCGCGCAGGGCGAAGAACTCGCATTCCAGCGGCACGATGACCTTGTGAGCCGCCGTCAGGGCGTTGACGGTCAGCAGGCCGAGCGAGGGCTGACAGTCGATCACGATGTAGTCGTAGTCGTTCATCAGCGGCTTCAGGGCGCGCTGGAGCGTGGACTCGCGCGCGACCTCGCTGACCAGCTGCACCTCGGCGGCCGAGAGGTCGATGTTGCTCGGCAGCAGGTCCATGTTGGGCACGGCGGTCTTCAGGAGCACCTCGTCCGCCGACATGCCCCGCTCCATGAGCAGGTTGTAGACGGTGAGGTCGAGCTCCATCGGGTTCACGCCGAGGCCCACCGAGAGGGCTCCCTGCGGGTCGAAGTCGACGAGCAGCACCCGCCGCCCGTACTCCGCGAGCGCGGCGCCCAGGTTGATGGTCGACGTGGTCTTGCCGACGCCGCCCTTCTGGTTGCACATCGCGATGATCTTCGCGGGCCCGTGGTCGGTCAGCGGGCCCGGGATCGGGAAGTACGGCAGGGGCCGTCCGGTGGGACCGATCCGCTCGCGGCGCTGCCGGGCCGCGTCGGGCGCGAGGGTGGCCGCGTACTCCGGATCGGGCTCGTACTCGGCGTCGGGGTCGTAGAAGTGCCCCTCGGGCACCTCGTCGTAGGCGGCGAAGTGGGTGGACTCTCGGCCCATCTCGTTGCCGGCCGTGGCGTTCACGTGTAGGCCGTCCATCGTCTTCATCGTGTGGGCTGTCGTCATGGGCTGGTGCGTCGCGAAGGTCCGCACCGCGACGGAGCCGATCGGGGCACCTGGCGCACCGCTCCCGGGAGTAATTGTCGACTCATTCACAAGTCGTCTTACCTCCTTGGATGTGACCAGGAACATTTATCGATAGGTCAGCGTGGCACCATGCCGACGGTTGGCGACTCTATGGCGTGTCACCGGTCCGCAGCAACACAATCCGCCGGACCCGGCCGGATGTGTCGGCGACCGAACACCTCTCTGTCAAGGGTGCGCGGGCATGCATCCACACGTTTCCGGGGTGTGCGAATCGGTTAAAGGGTTACGTTCGAGGCGAGTTGACCGAACGTTTCGGCGTGGCCGGAGACACAGCCGGCCGGACCTTGTCGAACAAGGTCCGGCCGGGAGCGTGATATTGACGGCACGCGTTGACGGGCCGCGGGAGGGTCAGCCCAGGAGGCTGTTCAGCTCGACGTGGTCGTAGCCGTGGGCCTCGGCGACCTCCTTGTAAACGACCTTGCCGTCATGGGTGTTGAGACCCTTGGCGAGCGCGGCGTCGCGGCGCAGCGCCTCGGCCCAGCCGTTGTTCGCCAGCGACACGATGTAGGGAAGCGTGGCGTTGGTGAGGGCGTAGGTGGAGGTGTTCGGGACCGCGCCGGGCATGTTGGCGACGCAGTAGAAGACCGAGTTGTGGACCTGGAAGGTCGGCTCGGCGTGGGTGGTGGGGTGCGAGTCCTCGAAGCAGCCGCCCTGGTCGATCGCGATGTCGACAAGGACACTTCCGGGCTTCATCTTGGCGACGAGCTCGTTGGTGACCAGCTTCGGGGCCTTGGCGCCCGGGATGAGGACGGCGCCGATGACGAGGTCGGCCTCGACGACGGCCTTCTCCAGCTCGAAGGCGTTGGAGACGATCGTCTGCACCTGGGTGCCGAAGATCCGGTCGGCCTCGCGGAGCTTGTTGATGTCCTTGTCGAGCAGGGTGACGTGGAAGCCCATGCCGACGGCGATCTGGGTCGCGTTCCAGCCGGAGACGCCGCCACCGATGACGACGGCCTTGCCGGCCTGGGTGCCGGGGACGCCGCCGGGGAGGACGCCACGGCCGCCGGCCGAGCGCATCAGGTGGTAGGCGCCGACCTGCGGGGCCAGGCGGCCCGCGACCTCGGACATCGGGGCGAGCAGCGGGAGCGCGCGGTTCGCGGTCTCGACCGTCTCGTACGCGATGGCGGTGGTGCCGGACTCCAGGAGGGCGTCCGTGCACTCCTTGGAGGCGGCCAGGTGCAGGTAGGTGAAGAGGGTCTGGTCCTTGCGGAGGCGGTGGTACTCCTCCGCGATCGGCTCCTTCACCTTGAGGAGCAGGTCGGCGGTGGCCCAGACCTCGTCGGCGGTGGGGAGGATCTCGGCGCCGGCGGCGACGTACTCCTCGTCCGTGATCGAGGAGCCGACACCGGCGTTCTGCTCGATGAAGACCTGGTGGCCGTGGCGGACGAGCTCGTGGACACCGGCGGGGGTGATGGCCACGCGGAACTCGTTGTTCTTGACCTCGCGGGGGATGCCGACCTTCATCGTCGATCACGGTCCTTGAATCAGGGGGATAACTGGGGGCACTGCGTTACATACCCGGATGCACGGCGGCACACCGGGGCAGACCACGTTCGAACGCGGCGCAACCAGTCTAATGAAGGAGTTCCCGCTGTCTAGCCTTTCAAAGTACTAATCTTCTGCGGACCCACTGCGGATTTCGTAGGCAGAGGATTCCGTTTCCAGCAGGCGCTCCGCCGCGGCCCGGTGCAGCCGGGCGGCCGCCGGGTCGCCGAGCCGGTCGAGGGTGTCGGCCAGCCGCAGCTGGAGGGCGGCCTGCAGCCGGGTGTCCTGGGCCCGGCGGGCCCACTCGACCGCTTCCTCGCAGGTCCGCAGCGACTCCTCGGGCCGGCCCGCGTACTCCTGGACCCGGGCCGCCTCGCTCAACGCCCGTGCGTGGCCGGGGAGATCGCCGAGCCTGCGGTAGCCGGCCGCGGCGGCGCGCCAGTTCCGCAGCGCCTCGCCGTACCGTCCGGCGTAGGTCTGTACGGCGCCGAGGCGGGCGTACAGGCGGGCCTGGTCGGCGCGCTCGTCGCGGGCGAGCCGCTGCGCGAGCGCCCGCCCGTACCAGTCGCCGGCCCGGTGCCAGTCCCCCAGCTCCTGGTACGTACCGCCTACGGATTCCATCGCCCGGCCGACGGCGTACGGGTCGTTCGCCGCCCTCCCGGCGTCCAGGGCGGCCCGGTAGCGCAGCAGCGCCTCCCCGGTACGGCCCGTCCTGGCGTCGAGGTCGCCGAGGTTCAGCAGGGCGGCGGCCCGCTCGCGGTGGAGTCCGCGCCGCTCGGCCACGTCCAGGACCAGCCGGTGCAGGCCGTACAGCTCGGGGGCGGCGGCCTCGGCGCCCCGGTGGGCGGCGAGCGCCCGGACCAGGGAGGCGATCAGGCGGCGGGCGAGGGTGTCGAGCTCGCCGTCGGCGACGGCGAGGCGGGCCGAGGCGAGCAGGAAGGGCTGCCGCGAGCGCAGCCACTCGGCGCCCGTCGCGGTGGTCGGGAAGCGCAGCGCGCGGGGCAGGCCGGAGAGCCTGCGGCGGGCGGGCGACCCCTCCGGTTCGGTGACCGCGCGGCAGGACTGGAGGAGCCGTACGGTCCGCTCCAGCATCCGGGCCCGGGCGAGCTGCACCTCGGCGGGCCGGTCGTGCTCCTCCAGACCGGCGCGGAGCAGGGGGACGAGGTGGCCCGGCAGCTCGTACTGACCCTCCCCGGCCTCCCGGACCAGCCCCAGCCGGACGAAGTCGGCGAGGGTGGTGGCGGCGGCAGAGACCGAGCAGCCGGCCAGGGCGGAGGCGGTGTGGGCGTCGGCCCGGCCGAGGGGCGCGAGCGAGAGGAATCGCAGTATCCGGGCGGCCGGCTGGGGCAGGGCCTCGTGGGCGAGCAGGAACGCCCGGGTGAGCGGGTCGCCGGCGCGGGCGCGCAGCCGCTTGGCCAGGTCGGCGACGGACGCCTTGGGACGGCCTGCGAGCCAGCCGCCGGCGAGGACGACGGCGGCGGGCAGTCCGCCGCACTCCTCGACCAGGGTCTCCGCGGCCTGCGGGTCGACGGTCACCTTCACCGTGCCGGTGAAGGTGGTGAGCAGTTCGATCGCGGACTTCGGGTCGAGGCCGCCGACCGTGCAGGGGCGGACGTCCGGAATGCCGGTGAGCGGGCCACGGGACACGGCGACCACCAGACAGTCCGGGTCGTCGGGGATCAGCGGGTCGGCCTGCTCCGCGTCCACGGCGTCGTCGAGCAGCAGGAGCGCGCGGCGCCCGGCGAGGGCGCCCCGCACCAGTTCGGTGAGCTCCTCCTCCCCGGCGCCGGGCGGTTCGGCGACACCGAGGGCGGCGAGCAGCTCCTGGGCGGCGCGGGCGGTGGGGACGGGGTCGCCACCGGGTTCGGTGAGCCGGGCACGGAAGACGCCGCCGGGGTAGCGGTCGGCGAGCGAGGCGGTCAGCTCCTCGGCGAGCGAGGTACGTCCCGAGCCGGGCTTTCCCGCGATCAGCAGGACGCGGGCGCGGGGTGCCTTGCGGCCGGTGAGGGTGTCGAGACCGGTCCGCTCGATGTCGGCGCGCAGTGCCTTGAGCTCCCGCTGCCGGCCGAAGAACTGCCGGCTGCCGGCCGCTGCCACCGCCTGATCCGTCACGGGCCACGCTCCCGTCCACCTGCGCACGAGCCGATCCCGCGGGGTCTCCGCACGGGTGTTTCCGAGCGTAGTTCAGCCCACGGTGCGCCCCTGGCGGAGCGCGGCGGACACATCCCCCGATCGGATCAGCCGATGGTCACACCACGCTTCGCCTACCCCGCTCCGGGGCGTCCGCCACCCGCCCCGCCGCTACGGCTGGAAGGGCCGCGCCGGCCAGGGCGCCTCGGCGGGGCGGAGGGAGTCCAGGCCGTCGGTGGTGGCCCGGGCCGCCGCGAGGGACAGCACCCCCACCACGAGGCAGTTGTTGTGCAGCTCCCCCGCCAGCACCCCCCGCACCAGCTCCTCCACCGGCACCCGCGCCAGCTCCATGTCCGCCTCCTCCTCCGCGACCTCGAACCGCTCGCCCTCCGCCTCGGAGAGGTCCCGCGCGAGGAAGATCCGTACGGCCTCGTCGCAGCCGCCCGGCGTCGTGTAGACGTCGGTCAGGACCCGCCAGTCCCCGGCCTTGACGTGCGCCTCCTCGTACAGCTCGCGCTGGGCCGCGTGCAGCGGGTTCTCGCCGGGCACGTCGAGCAGCCCGGCCGGGATCTCCCAGAGCTTCTGCCGCACCGGGTGGCGGTACTGCCGGAGCACGACGACCCGGTCCCGCTCGTCCAGGGCGAGGACGGCGACCGAACCGGGGTGGACCTGGTAGTCACGGTTCACCACCGTGCCGTCCGGCATGACCACCTTGTCCGTGCGGACACTCGTCTTGTTGCCCGTGAAGGGGGTCGCGCTCGCGACGACCTGCCACTCCTCCGCGGTGTCCTGCACCTGCTGCATCGTTCTTCCTCCCACGTGCGAAAAAGCCGGGGTACGCGCCCCTCAGGACGCGTACCCCGGCAACGTTAACCCCAGGCGCCTACTCGGCCGACGCGCCCGTCTTGCGCTCGACGGCCGCCTTGACCAGGCCCGCGAAGAGGGGGTGCGGGCGGGTGGGGCGGGACTTCAGCTCCGGGTGCGCCTGCGTGGCGACCAGGTAGGGGTGGATCTCGCGCGGGTACTCGACGAACTCGACGAGCTTGTTGTCCGGGGAGGTGCCGGAGAAGACCAGGCCGGCCTTCTTCTCCAGCTCCGCGCGGTAGGCGTTGTTCACCTCGTAGCGGTGGCGGTGGCGCTCCTCCACGTACGGCTGGTCGCCGTAGGCCTCGCGGACGACCGAGCCCTCGGCGAGCTTCGCCGGGTAGAGGCCCAGGCGCATGGTGCCGCCGAGGTCACCGGCGCCCTCCACGTACGCGAGCTGCTCCTCCATCGTGGAGACGACGGGGTGCGCGGTGGCCGGGTCGAACTCGGTGGAGTTGGCCTCGGGGATGTCGGCCAGGTTCCGGGCGGCCTCGATCACGATGCACTGGAGGCCCAGGCAGATGCCGAGCAGCGGCACCTTCTTCTCGCGGGCGTACTGGATCGCGCCGACCTTGCCGCTCACGCCGCGGTCGCCGAAGCCGCCGGGGATGAGGATCGCGTCGACGTCGCCGAGCTGCTTCTCGGCACCGGCCGGGGTCTTGCAGTCGTCGGAGGTGACCCACTTGACCTTGACCCGGGCCTTGTTGGCGAAGCCGCCGGCCCGCATGGCCTCGGTGACCGACAGGTAGGCGTCGGGCAGGTCGATGTACTTGCCGACGAGCGCGACGGTGACCTCGTGCTCGGGGTTGTGGACGCGGTCGAGCAGGTCCTCCCAGACGGTCCAGTCCACGTCGCGGAAGGGCAGGTCGAGCTTGCGGACGACGTAGGCGTCGAGGCCCTCGGTGTGCAGGACCTTCGGAATGTCGTAGATCGACTTGGCGTCGATCGCGGCGACGACGGCGGCCTCGTCCACGTCGCACATCAGGGAGATCTTGCGCTTGATGGCGGTGGGGACCTCGCGGTCGGCGCGCAGCACGATCGCGTCGGGCTGGATGCCGATGTTGCGCAGGGCGGCGACCGAGTGCTGGGTCGGCTTGGTCTTCAGCTCGCCGGAGGGGCCGATGTACGGCAGCAGCGAGATGTGCACGACGAAGACGTTGTCGCGGCCGACCTCGTGGCGGACCTGGCGGACGGTCTCCAGGAACGGCAGGGACTCGATGTCGCCGACCGTGCCGCCGACCTCGGTGATGACGACGTCGACGTCGTCGGTGGCCATGCGGCGGATGCGGGACTTGATCTCGTTGGTGATGTGCGGGATGACCTGCACGGTGTCACCGAGGTACTCGCCGCGCCGCTCCTTGGCGATCACCTGGGAGTAGACCTGGCCGGTGGTGACGTTGGCCGAACCGTCGAGGTCGACGTCGAGGAAGCGCTCGTAGTGGCCGATGTCCAGGTCGGTCTCGGCGCCGTCGTTGGTGACGAACACCTCACCGTGCTGGAAGGGGTTCATCGTGCCGGGGTCGACGTTGAGGTACGGGTCGAGCTTCTGCATCGTGACCCGCAGGCCCCGCGCCTTGAGGAGCGCACCCAGGCTGGAGGCGGTCAGGCCCTTGCCGAGGGAGGAGGCGACACCCCCGGTGACGAAGATGTGCTTGGTCGTCGTGGTGTTGGGCGGCATCGCCAAGAGGGGGCTCCCGTGGTCGCGTTCTGGAGGTGCGTTCCGGCGGCCCCTCGGGAAGAATCGGGGGGTGCCGTCGCTGCGGTTGCGGGGTCCTCGGCTCTCGCCGTTTCCCACCGGTCCACGGGGTACCAGGGTATCAGCGACGAAGGGAGACCGCTTCCGGCCACGCGTGGCAGTCGGGTGCACACGGACCGCGACGCGGCCCTCCGGGGAAGGGCTCTCGGGCGGCGAAAGGCCTGCTCGGCCGCGCTGCTCATCCAGGTGGCGCAGCGCGTTTCGTCCGCGTGATCGCGACGGTCACCCGGACGCGACGTATCCTGCTCGGAACTGCCTGCCGAGCCGGCCGGTCCACCGCACCACCCCGCGCGCCGACCGGAATCACGGGCTCGTCGACGACCCTTTGACCGCTGACCCAGCCGGCCCCGCCTCCCGCCGGGCCGGCACATCAGGCACATTCGTAGCAAGCGCCCCACGGGGCGGACGTGGCCGTTCGACTGGAGTGAAGCACGTGGCCGGGCGTATCGAGGATTACGCACTCATCGGAGACATGCAGACCGCGGCGCTGGTCTGCCGGGACGGCAGTGTCGACTGGCTCTGCCTGCCCCGCTTCGACTCTCACGCGATCTTCGCCGGATTGCTCGGCACGGAGGAGCACGGTTTCTGGCGGGTGGCCCCCGCCGTACCCGAAGGCGCCGAGCCGGCCCATGCCGACCGGCGGCGCTACCGCGGAGACTCGCTCGTCCTGGAGTCGGAATGGGACACCCCGCGCGGCTCGGTCCGGGTGACGGACTTCATGCCGCCGCGTGACGGGGCCCCGCAGCTCATCCGGATCGTGGAGGGGATCAGCGGCCGGGTGCCGATGCGTTCCTCGCTGCGGATGCGGTTCAGCTACGGCCGGGTCGTGCCCTGGGTGCACAAGGTCGGGGACCGTACGGTCGCGGTCGCCGGGCCCGACTCGGTGTGGCTGGACACGGACGCGGAGACGCACGGCGAGCGCCTCACCACGTACTCCGAGTTCACGGTCACCCCGGGCGACCGGATCGCCTTCACGCTGTCCTGGCAGCCCTCGCACAAGGAGCCGCCGCCGCTGCCCGAGCCGGAGGCCGCCCTGGAGGCCACCACCGACTTCTGGCGCGAATGGGTCGACCACTGCACGTACCACGGCCCGTACCGGGAGGCGGTGGTCCGCTCGCTGATCACCCTGAAGGCGCTGACGTACGCGCCGACCGGCGGCATCGTGGCGGCGCCGACGACCTCGCTGCCGGAGGAGATCGGCGGCGTACGGAACTGGGACTACCGCTACACCTGGCTGCGGGACGCGGCGATCACCCTCTCCTCGATGCTCCGCACCGGCTACCGCGACGAGGCCCGCGCCTGGCGGGACTGGCTGCTGCGCGCGGTCGCGGGCGACCCGGAGAACCTCCAGATCATGTACGGCATCGCGGGCGAGCGGGAGCTCGGCGAGGCGGAGCTGGACTGGCTGCCCGGGTACGAGAACTCGGGCCCGGTCCGGGTCGGGAACGGCGCCGCCAACCAGCTCCAGCTGGACGTGTACGGCGAGGTCACCGAGGCGCTCCACCTCGCCCACATGACGGGTCTGTCCCGCAACGACTACGCCGCCCTGCTCCAGCTGAAGCTGATCGAGTACCTGGAGAAGAACTGGAACCAGCCCGACGAGGGCATCTGGGAGGTGCGCGGCCCGCGCCGGCACTTCACGCACTCCAAGGTGATGGCCTGGGTGGCGGTCGACCGGACGATCAAGCTGATCGAGTCCGGGGACGCCGACGGCCCGCTGGAGCGCTGGCGGGAGCTGCGCGACGAGATCCACCGGGACGTGTGCGAGAAGGGCTACGACAAGGAGCGCAACACGTTCACGCAGTCGTACGGCTCGAAGGAGCTGGACGCCTCGCTGCTGCTGATCCCGCAGATGGGCTTCCTGCCGCCGGACGACAAGCGGGTGATCGGCACCATCGAGGCGATCCAGCGGGAGCTGTCCACGGAGGACGGGTTCGTGCTGCGGTACCCGACGGCCGGTGAGGAGGCCGGGGTCGACGGTCTGGAGGGTGACGAGGGCGCGTTCCTGGCGTGCTCGTTCTGGCTGGCGGACGACCTGGCGATGATCGGGCGGGTGGACGAGGCCCGCGTCCTGTTCGAGAAGCTGCTCTCGCTCCGCAACGACCTCGGCCTGCTGGCCGAGGAGTGGGACCCGCGGCTCCAGCGCCAGGTGGGGAACTTCCCGCAGGCCTTCAGCCACGTTCCGCTGATCGACACGGCGCTGCGTCTGACCGCCTCGGGCGCGTACGGCGGCTGACGGACGCGCGGCCGCCGGCCCCGGGGGTGCTCCCCCGGGGCCGGCGTGCGTCCCGGTGCCTCAGCCCAGGGCGTCGATCACCTCCCGGGCCGCGCGCTCGCCCTCGGTGGCGCCGCCTTCCATGAAGCCCTGGAAGTCGTACGAGCAGTGCTCGCCGCCGATGTGCACGTTGCCCTGGGCGGTGCCCTCGTAGCCCGCGTAGCGGTGGAGATAGCCGACGGGCCAGCAGGAGTACGCGCCGAGGGTGTAGGGGTTCTTGTGCCAGGCGGAGAGCTGGGCGCGGCCGGTGTACGCCTTCGAGGTGCCGGGGAAGAAGGCGTCGACGCCCTTGAGGTGCCGGGCGACCAGGTCCCGGACGTACGGGTCGGACTCGGTGGAGAAGGGCCCGGCCGGGTTCAGTGACCGGGCCAGGGTGCCGCCGTGGTACTGGATGAGGATGCCGCCGGTGCCGCCCTGGATCTTGGTGGTGTCCCAGGTCTGCTGGACCTCGGTGTCGGTGAAGCAGTCGCCTGCGGAGACCCCGGGCCAGGGACCGGTGCCGCGCCAGGGGCGGGTGGCGAACTGCATGTTGAGCTTGGTGCAGTGGCCCATGCGGGCGTCCCTGAGCAGATCGCGCATGAGGGGGTCGAAGCCCGCCCGGGAAAGGTCGAGCCCCTGGAGGACGGGCAGCGGGAGACAGAGGACGGTGTGGTCCGCGGTGACGGTGCGGGTGGTGCCGGCCTCGGTGAAGGTGAGCGTCTGGGTGCCGTCGGCGTTGGCGCGCAGGGCCGTCAGGGACCAGCCCATGCGCAGGGTGCCGGGGGCGAGCGCCCCGGCGATGGCGAGGGGGAGCCGGTCGTTGCCGCCGACGACGTGGTAGCGCTCGTTGGACAGGCCCCAGACGTTGAAGTTGCCGGGATTGGTCTGATAGCCCATCAGCAGGACGAGGGCGAGCGAGGACTGCTCGGTGGTGTCGGCGCCGTACTCGACGTTGTAGGCGACGTCGATGAAGCGGCCGAGCGGGGAGGAGTGGCCGCCGGGGACGCGGGTCTCGATCCACTCGTACATCGACATGTTGTCCAGCGCGGTGCCCTCGGGTGTGCTCCGGTTCCACTTCACCTCCCCCGCCTCGATCAGGTCCCGGTGGAGGGCCTGGTAGACGGCCTTGAAGTCCTCGTCGGCCTGGTGGCGCGGGTAGTAGGCGCCGTTGAACCACAGGACCTCCTCGGCCCCGTTCGGCCCGCCGCCGAGGAAGTCCTCGACGGCGAGGCCGAAGCGGCGGCAGAGTTCGAGCATCTTCTTGTGGCTGGTGTCGATCAGTTCACCGCCGATCTCGGACGTCTGCCCGTACGCCCAGTGGCCGCGCTGCGTCCACATGCGCCCGCCCACCCGGGAGGGGTTGGCCTCGTAGAGCACCGGGGTCAGCCCGGCGTCCTGGAGGGTGAGGGCGGCGGTGAGACCGGAGATGCCGGCGCCGACGACGGCGATCCGGGCGGTGCTCCTGACGGGCCGGTCGGGGACGGGCGCGGCGGCAGCGGCGGGACCGGCGGTCGCGGCGCCCGCGCCCGCCGCGAGCCCGGCCGCGGCGGCGTACTTGAGGAGGGTGCGGCGCCCGAGCGCGTCGGAGCGCAGGCCGCGCAGTTCGTCGACGGGGAGGCCGAGCCGGCGGGCGTCGGCGTGTTCGGCGGCCAGGCGGTGCAGGAGGTGCATCGGGTGGGTGCGTGCCATGGGGCTCTCCTGTGCGATGGGGGTGGGTGGGTCCGGCTCCGGTGGCGGTCCGGGGTCCGGGTGGAGCGGCGGCGGTCGGAGGGGGTGGGACGGGGACCGGGACCGGAGTCCGGGGATCGGCCCCGGTGCGCGGCGGGGGATCGGGCCGGTGGGATCAGCCCCGGGGCGCCACGACGGGCTCGGGCTCGGGGGCTTTGTCCTCGCGTTCGACGGCGTCCTCCAGGACGATCCGGCCGATGACCTCGTAGCGCTCGGGCCGCCTGGCCCTGAGGTACAGGCCGAGGCCGAGGCCGCCGAGGAAGACGAGGCCGACGATCCACGGGATGGCATCGAAGAAGAGGGAGTCGGCGGCGAGTCCGGCCGCGGTCTCCATGTTGACGACGAGCAGTACGACCACGGCGGTCATGCCGATCCCGCCGAGGAGCGGCGCGGTGAGGGTCCTGAACCAGTGCCGGTCCTCGGGGTGGTTCTTGCGGAAGTAGCCGATGACCGCGAAGGAGCAGAGGGTCTGGACGATGAGGATCGCCATCGTCCCGAGGATGGCGAGCAGGGTGTAGAGGTGGATGTACGGGTCCTGGCCGGTGAGCCAGAAGGCGGCCACGAGGGCGACGGCGACGGCGCTCTGGGTGAAGGAGGCGATGTACGGCGAGCCGTGCCGGGCGTGCGTACGGCCGAGGGCCGGGTGGAGGAAGCCCTCGCGGCCGATGGCGTACAGGTAGCGGGAGGCGCACTGGTGGAAGGCCATGCCGCAGGCGAAGGAGCCGGTGAGCAGCAGCCACTGGAAGGCGTCCACGGCCCAGGCGCCGATGTAGGACCGGGTGGGCGCGAAGAACAGGTCGAGGGGGGTGGCGGAGGAGGAGAGGGTCACGGAGCCGGCGAGGCCGCTTCCGGCGATCGTCATCCATGACACGTAGATGTAGAAGAGGCCGACGCCGATGACGGAGATCAGGGTGGCGCGCGGGATGACCCGCTTGGGGTCGCGGGACTCCTCGCCGTACATCGCGGTGGACTCGAAGCCCACCCACGACCAGAAGGCGAAGAAGAGGCCGAGACCGGCGGAGGCGCCGGTGAAGGCGTTCTTGGGGTTGACGGGCTCCAGGGGTATCCCGTCGGGTCCGCCGCCGGCGAGCAGGACGGCGGTGGCGACCGCGAAGAGGACGGCGATCTCCGCGATCAGCATGACGCCGAGTGCTTTGGCCGTGAGGTTGATGTCGAAGTAGGAGAGGACGGCGGTGACGGCCAGCATGACGGCGGCGTAGAGGATCCACGGCAGGTCCACGCCGAGCTGGTCGGCGACGGTCGTCCGGGTGAAATAGGCGAAGACACCGACGATCGAGGCCTCGAAGACGATGTACGCGAGGACGGCGAGCATGCCGGAGGCCATGCCGGCGATCCGGCCGAGGCCGTGCGAGATGTAGCCGTAGAAGGCGCCGGCGGCGGTGATCCGCCGGGCCATGGCGACGTAGCCGACCGAGAAGACGGTCAGGACGAGGGTCGCGAAGAGGTAGCCGGCGGGCGCGCCGGTGCCGTTGCCGAAGCCGACGGCGATGGGGAGGTTGCCGGTCATGGCGGTGATCGGGGCGGCGGTGGCGACGGCCATGAAGACGACGCCGACCAGACCGACGGAGTTCGCCTTGAGCCGGTGGACCTCTGGGGTGGATTTCTCTGCCATGGCGCGAGAGCATCCTCGCGAGTGACGTAGGCCACAATCGACAAGCGGTCGCACAATTCACGCCACGGGGCGACGAGTTGTCGCCCCGGAGGACCGGCGGTCCGGTCCCGTGACCGTGGGGTGATGTCGCGGAAACACGGACGCGGGTAGCGTCCGGGCCCATGGAGAGTCAGGGCGGGATCACCGTGCGGCGGGCCCTCGAGCTCCCGGGTCTGCGCGGCGGGCTCCCGGAGGTCGTGGCGTGCGCGGACCGGCTGCACCGGACGGTGCGCTGGGTGCACGCGGGCGAGGTGCCGAACATCGCCTCGCTGCTCAAGGGCGGCGAGCTGCTGCTCACGACGGGGCTGGGCCTCGGGACCCGCCCGGCCGAGCAGCGGGCCTTCGTGCGGCGGCTCGCGGACCGGGGCATCGCCGCGCTCGTGGTCGAGCTGGGTCCGCGCTTCGACCGGCTGCCGGCGACGATCGTGGAGACGGCGCGGGCGGCGGGTCTGCCGCTGGTGCAGTTGCACCGCGAAGTGCCGTTCGTGGCGGTGACGGAGGAGATCCACACCGAGATCGTCAACGGCCACTACGCGCTCCAGCGGCAGGCCGAGGAGGTGCACCGGCAGTGCACCGAGGCGCTGCTCGGCGGTGGCGGGGTGCCGCAGGTGCTCCGCATCCTGTCGGACTTCGCCGCCAACCCCGTCTTTCTGGAGACGGCGGACGGGCAGCTGCTGTACGCGGCGGGCACCGCGCCCGGTCCGGCGGATCCGCTCCAGGTGTGGGACGGGCTGCGCGGCCGGCGGGCGGCCCGCGAGTCGGGTCCGCCGACCGGCACGGTCCTCGTCGACGTGCCGGGCGGCGGGCCGGGAGCGGGTTCCGTACGGGCCCGGCTCGTCGTCCTCGCTGTCTCCGGTGCGCCGGCTCCCGTGCACCGGATGGCCGCCGAGCGGGCGGCGGGGCTGCTGGCCGTGGTGCTGATGCAGGCCCGGCAGGAGGAGGAGCTCGCCGCACGCGGCCGGGGTGATTTCCTGACGGACCTGGCGGAGGGGCGGATCTCGGCGGAGGACGCCCCGGCGCAGGCCCGGGTGCTCGGCTTCCGGCCGGGTGACGGGCCGCTGCTGCCGGTGGTGATGCGCCTGGCGGCGGAGTTGTCCCCGGCGGGGAACTGGGCGCTGCTGGCCCGGGCCGTCCTGGAGGAGCTGGCCTCCGTCGGGGTGCCCGTGCTGCTCGGTGTCCGGC
>NZ_JAPSIW010000599.1 GCF_031178505.1 Streptomyces sp.
GGGGGGGGGGGGGGGGGCGGGGGCCGGGGGTCTGGTCGGTGGGGGGGGGGGGGGGGGCGCCCCCGGCCCGGCGCCGCCGCGCTGTGCGCGGCACCTCCGATCTCCGATCGGACTGCTTGCAGCTCCAGGAGTCCGGGCGCGTGAGCGAGCGCAGCGAGTCTTGAACCAGTAGAGAAAGTGCGAATCATGGTCGTGTAGCTGGTGATCACCACGGCTCATGGGCTCGGTGTCTGCTGCCCTGTGGTGTAGAACCCTGGGCATGGGGAGTGAGCGACGGGAGCGGATGAGGGCGCTGGGGGTGCGTCTTCGGGCTCTGCGTACTGAGGCCGGCCTGACGGGTGCTGCGCTGGCGCAGCGTGCTGGTGTGGGGCAGCCGACCGTGTCCAAGGTTGAGACCGGGCGCATGGTTCCGAGCCTGGACGTGCTCGACCGGCTCTCGGCTGCCCTCGGTCTCGATGAGCCGACCGCTCGTGAGGTGCGTGACCTCCTGGCCGCGGTAGTGGCTGCTGCGGATTCCGATCCATCGGCAGACGGCACAACTTCGGTCGGTACGACCGTTGATGAAGAGGTTCGTTCCGCCCGGCTGGTGCGGTCGTTCCAGTGCGTCGTTCTGCCGGCCATGTTGCAGAGCGCGGAGTATGCCCGACACGTCTTCGAGAGTGCGCGGGACTCGACTCCTGAGGCGGTCGGCCGTGCTGTCGCTGCTCGTGTGGAGCGGCAGAGTGTGTTGTACGAGCCGGGGCGGGAGTCGGTGTTCGTGCTGACGGAAGCCGTGTTGCGGACATGGCCGGGGACGCCGGCGCTGATGCTCGCTCAGCTCGACCGGCTGCTGGCCGTCGAGAGTCTGAGCACGGTACGACTCGGGGTCGTTCCCTGGCGTCGGCCGGTGCCGGTGCTGCCTCGCCACGGGTTCACGTTGTGCGACCGGCGGGCGGTCGTGGTGGAGGCGTTCGACGGTGAGCGGGTGTCGGGCGACGCCGCCGAGCTGGCCGCGTACGAGGAGACGTTCGGCTGCTTCGAGCGGGCTGCGGTCTTCGGCGGCGAGGTGCGGGAGCTGCTGTTGCGGGTGATGAAGGAGTTTCGCGACTTGGGAGACACCGTCACTCCTTAGAGGAATAATTCCTCCTGATGCCTAGCTCGTTGGCGATGCGTGGGAATACTCTGCCGCTGTGCTGTCTAGCCCCCTAGACGAACCGAGGTGTTCTCCCATGCTCTCCAAGTGGTGCCGTCCCTTTCCCGGCCTCGCCGAGGAGGTGGCCCATGCCCGCCACTTCGTCGCCTCCCTGATGGCCGACCGGGGCCCTGTCGACGATGCCGTCCTGGTCGTGAGCGAACTCGCGACCAATGCCGTGCGGCACTCGCTGAGCGGTTCGGCCGGCGGCTGGTTCCTCGTGATCGTCGGCTTCGGCGATGACTTGGTGCGGATCGAGGTGATCGACCAGGGCGGCGAGCGCGTGCCGCACCTGTGTGACGTGACCAGCCAAGAAGAGGGTGGGCGTGGGCTGGCGTTGATCGCGGCCTGCGCCAAGGACTGGGGCGTGAAGAACTGGCCCGACGGGCGCTGTGTATGGGCCGACCTGGTGCGGGAGGGCGCGTGACCATGCCGCGCTCGACGACGGACCGCGGTTGCGCTGCGGGCGGTGGCGGGTGAGTCCTCGGGGTGTGCCTCGGCGACGGAGCCGCTTCTACGTGATCGGCGTCCATACGGGCCGGTGCATCCCGCCCATACCGTCTAGGGCCCTAGACTCCTGGGTATTCCTAGGAGGTGAGGTCATGTCGGACGAGCTGCGACGAATCATGGCGATCGGTGATCCGTACCTGCTCCTGCGCGAGGTCACGACCCGGTTGGCCGACGCTCAGCAGGAGGTGACCGAGCTGGCCCGCCTTCGCCGGCGTGTGGTGCAGGACCTCCACGCGCAAGGGCTGTCGTACGCGCAGATCGCGGCAAAGGCCGGCCTGAGCCGTGGGCGGATCCACCAGATCCGGCATACCGGCCCGGCGCCGGAAGGTGTCTTCCTCGGGCGGGGCGCGGTCACCGTCGCGACTCCGTTGCGGCGCGACGACGAACGCGGGCGGACGGTCGTCGCCGTGGACGATGTCAGTTCCGGCAAGCGGCTGGAGGACCTGGCGCGCTCGTACGGGCTCGACGTCACCTCGGAACACGTGCCGGTGAGTGGTGAGATCGACCTCAACCGCGAGGGCCTGGTCGTCGTCTGCGGTCCGCGCATGTCCCGGGAGATGTGGGACACCTACGCGCAGGACCCCGTACTGCACTGGGAGCGGGCGGAAGACGGGCCCTGGACGGTGGTGGACCGCCGTACCGGCACGGTGTACCGGTCGGGACAGGACAGTGATCCGGCCCGCCCGTACGACGTGGGTTACCTCGGCAGGCTGTCACGTCCGGACGGCAAGGGTTCGCTGCTCGCCATCGCCGGTATCCACACGCAAGGTTCCCTCGGCGTGGTGCAGCTGCTCGCCTCCGACCTGAACACGCTGTGGGGACAGGTGGGCGACCACCGGTTCTCCACGCTGGTGGGTGTCGAGTACGACCCGGAGACCAGCGAACCGCGGTCCGCCGAACTGCTCTGTCCTCTGTACCGGCACGACGAGGAGACATCGGCGTGAGGGTGGCCATCGCCTCGCTGCCTGCCGGCCCCGACCGGGAGAACGAGGATTTCGCCGCTGCCGCTTCCGGTGCGGCCGTACTCCTCGACGGCGCCGGCGTGGGCGGGGCTGAGACCGGTTGCACGCATGGCGTCGCCTGGTTCTCTTCGACCCTGGGCGGACTCCTGCTGCGCAGCATCACCAGGCATCCCGCCCGGCCGCTCGCCGATTGCCTGGCCGACTCGATCGCAGTCGTCCGGTCCTTGCACGAGGACAGCTGCGACCTCGCTTACCGGGCCAGTCCCACCAGCACGGTCGTCTGCGCCCGGAGCGGTGGGGGAACTCTGGAATACCTCGTTCTCGGTGACTCCTCCCTGCTCCTGGCCGACCGGGGCGGCGGTACGTCCGTCGTCACCGACCGGCGCCTGGACGACGTCGGCAGACGACTGCGCGGGCCGGTCGACGCGCTGCCCACCGGCTCGCCCGAACACGCTGCCGCGCTCGCCGACTACCGCGATGCCCTGACCGGGCTCCGCAACCGGCCGGGCGGCTTCTGGATCGCCGGCCCCGACCCGCGGGCGGCCGAACACTCGCTGACCGGAGTGGTGCCGCTCGACTCGCTGGCGTCTGTGACGCTGCTGAGTGACGGCGCGACGCGACTCGTCGACCGCTTCGAACTTGCCGACTGGCGCGAAGCGTCGGCCGTCCTCGGTTCGTCCGGTCCGGATGAGCTGGTCCGCCGCGTGCGCGAAGCTGAGGACGGCGACCCCGACGGACGGCGCTGGCCGCGCGGTAAGGCGCGGGATGACGCGACCGTCCTTCACTGGGTGCTGCCGTAGCGCGTCCACGCGACTTCTGAAGCACGATCGTATACCCCCCTAGACAGTTGACGGGCCGTCGGTTACCTTTACCGTCAACCCCCCTAGACAGTTGGGGTGGGTCCCTCCTTGTGCTGTCTAGGGGGGTATCCAGATGGAACGGTGCCGCTCAGTGAAGGCGCCGACAACCCAGTGAGGTTCAGAAAATGCGTGTGATCCCCGTGGACACCTCGGCCGCGACGCTTCTTGTCACCAAGCTGCCCGAGGTCAAGGTGAGGGACCGGCAGACCGGTGAGGTCGCCGTGGACCCGGTGACCAACCAGCGGCTCATGGTGCTGGAGCTGGTGTTCATCGCGGCCGGCGGTTCGGACATGATCAGGGTGACCGTGCCCGAGCAGGGCATCGGTGAGGGACTGGTGATGGGTGCGCCGGTCATCCTGTCGGGTCTGGTGGCCCGGCCCTGGGAGAGCGAGTTCGGCGGGCGCGCCCGGCACGGCATCGCCTACCGGGCCGATGCCGTCATGGTCGACGCCCCGGCTGCGGTGCAGGGCTGATCGCCATGGCCGACACCGTCCGAGTGCTGTTGACCGTCCTGCTGGTCCTGGTCGCGCTGCTGGTGGTGCACCGCCGTATGCCGGTGGTGTTCTGGTGCCTGATCGGCTATCCGGCGACCGCACTGCGGGTGCTCGCCTCCTACCGGGCGACGATGGACGCCTGCGGCCTGACGGTCCCGGCCTCGGCCGTCCGCCGGACCACCGCCCGGATGATCGGGCGGCAGGCGGCTCCCGTGCCGCCTCGGTACTCGTTCCCGCGGCCGACCGGGTCCGGGCTCGTGATGCGGCTGCGCATGGCGGCCGGGCAGGCACCCGAGGACTTCGCCGCCTCGGCCGACCGGCTGCGGCACGCCTGGGGCGC
>NZ_JAPSIW010000600.1 GCF_031178505.1 Streptomyces sp.
CTGCTGTCCGCGCCCCGCTTCAACCAGGGCGTGGAGGTACGGCACGTGGGCGCCACGCTGCCCTCGCTGCCGCACATCCGGATGACGGTCGACATGCTGCGCGCGGTCGGCGCCCAGGTCGACGAGCCGGAGCACGGCGGCGCCCCGAACGTCTGGCGGGTCACCTCCTCCGCGCTGCGCGGGCGGGACCTGGTGGTCGAGCCCGACCTGTCGAACGCTCAGCCGTTCCTGGCGGCGGCCCTGGTGACCGGCGGCCGGGTGACGATCCCGGACTGGCCCGCGCGGACCACCCAGCCCGGTGACGAGCTGCGGCGGATCTTCACCGAGATGGGTGGTTCCTGCGAGCTGACCGACGAGGGGCTGACCTTCACCGGCACGGGCCGGATCCACGGCATCGACGTGGACCTCGGCGAGGTCGGCGAGCTGACCCCGGGCATCGCCGCGGTCGCGGCCCTCGCGGACTCCCCCTCGACGCTGCGCGGTGTGGCCCATCTGCGCCTGCACGAGACGGACCGGCTGGCGGCCCTCACCAAGGAGATCAACGAGCTCGGCGGGGACGTCACCGAGACCGAGGACGGTCTGCGCATCCGCCCGCGCCCGCTGCACGGCGGCGTGTTCCACACGTACCACGACCACCGCATGGCGACGGCCGGCGCGATCATCGGCCTCGCGGTCGACGGCGTGCTGATCGAGGACGTCGCGACCACGGCCAAGACCTTGCCGGACTTCGCCGAGATGTGGACCGGAATGCTCGGAGTCTGAACCATGCGGCGTTACGGGAAGCACACCGACGAGGACGACATCCGCCAGCGGCCCAACCGCAAGGGGACCCGCCCCCGGACCACCATCCGGCCGAAGCACGAGGACGCGGTCGAGGGCCTGGTCCTCACCGTCGACCGGGGCCGGCTGACCTGTCTGGTCGACGACCGGATCGTGTTCGCGATGAAGGCGCGCGAGCTGGGCCGCAAGGCGGCCGTGGTCGGTGACCGGGTGTCCCTGGTGGGAGATCTGACGGGTGAGAAGGACACGCTGGCCCGGATCGTGCGGATCGGGGAGCGCACATCGGTGCTCCGCCGCACGGCCGACGACGACGACCCGTACGAGCGGGTCGTGGTCGCCAACGCCGACCAGCTGGCGATCGTGACCGCGCTGGCCGACCCCGAGCCGCGCCCCCGGCTGATCGACCGCTGTCTGGTGGCGGCCTTCGACGGCGGACTCGAACCCTTCCTGGTGCTCACCAAGTCGGACCTGGCGCCGCCGGAGAAGCTGCTGGAGCTGTACGGGGCGCTGGACATCCCGCACGTGGTGGTGAACCGCGACGAGCTGTACGACGGCGGGGCGGCGGACCGGGTGCGCGAACACCTGGACGGCCGGGTCACGGCGTTCGTGGGGCACTCCGGTGTCGGCAAGACGACCCTGGTCAACGCCCTGGTGCCACAGGACAAGCGCCGGATCACCGGGCATGTGAACGCGGTGACGGGCCGCGGCCGGCACACCACGACCTCGGCCCTGGCGCTGCCGCTCGACGTGGTCGACGGCTGGGTCATCGACACGCCCGGCGTGCGGTCCTTCGGTCTGCACCACGTCGACCCGTCCCGGGTCATCCACGCCTTCCCCGACCTGGAGCCGGGCACGGAGAACTGCCCGCGGGCCTGCGGCCACGACGAGCCGGACTGCGCGCTGGACGCGTGGGTGGCGGAGGGGCACGCCGATCCGGCGCGGCTGTACTCGCTGCGGCGGCTGCTCTCGACCCGGGAGCGACGCGAGGGCGACTGAGTCCGCGTACGCGGTCGGCCACCACGGGCACGTGCATAATCACACGGAACGGGCCCCAAGGGACGAAGCGGTCACCGACGGCGTGGGAGGCACTGACGATGGCGTGGCTGCTGGTGGTGGTCGCCGGCCTGCTGGAGACGGGCTTCGCGGTGTGCCTGAAGCTCTCGCACGGTTTCACCCGGCTCTGGCCGACGGTCGCCTTCGCGGCCTTCGCCCTCGGCAGCTTCGGCCTGCTGACGCTGGCGCTGCGGAAGCTGGACGTGGGGCCCGCGTACGCGGTGTGGACCGGGATCGGGGCGGCCGGGACGGCGATCTACGGCATGGTCTTCCTCGGCGACCTGGTCTCCACGCTCAAGATCGTCTCGATCACGCTGGTGATCGTGGGGGTCATCGGCCTCCAGCTGTCCGGTTCCACGCACTGACCGCCCGTGGGCGGCAGGGCCGGCGCGACGACGTGGCTGAGGGCGAGCCGTACGGCGATCTCGCACCCCGCCGCCCAGCGCTCCCCCGCGCAGGCGGCGGTGGCGGCGACCAGTTCACCGGGAGCGGGCAGTCCGGCGTCGGCGCGCCGCTGCGCCGGCACGGGAGCGAGGCGGGCCCCCGGGCGTGCGGGGCGGGGCCGGGGCAGCCCGTCCTGCCAGGCTCCGGTGAGCAGCGCCCGCAGTATCGGGCGGTCGGCGGCCCGGGCGACGGTCCACTCGGCGAGGGCGACGAGGTTGCGTTCGGGCGGGGCGGGGGTGGCGAGGAGCCGGCGGGCGCCGTTCAGGAAGGCGTCGGCCTCCCGGCGGGCGAGGGCCCGGGCGAGTCCCTCCTTGCTGCCGAACTCGTTGTAGAGGGTCTGGCGGGAGACCCGGGCCGCGGTGGCGAGGTCCACCATGCGCACGGCGGACCAGGGCCGGTGCGCGAGCGCGGTGAGCGCGGCGTCGAGCAGGGCCTCGCGGGCAGTCGCCATGGGTGCCTCCGTCGTACGGTGCGGTACTCAGCGTCGGCAGGCGGCCACGCGCTGTCAAGGCCCGCCGGGGGGCGTTCCCCGGCGGCGATAGAGTGCCGCCATGGCCGACTACCACGATGACCTGCGCCTCGCCCACGTCCTGGCGGACGCCGCCGACGCGGCCACCATGGACCGCTTCCAGGCGCTCGACCTGAAGGTCGACACCAAGCCGGACATGACCCCGGTGAGCGAGGCCGACAAGGCCGCGGAGGAACTGATCCGCGGCCAGCTCCAGCGGGCCCGGCCACGGGACGCGATCCTGGGCGAGGAGTACGGCGTGGAGGGCTCGGGCCCGCGCCGCTGGGTGATCGACCCGATCGACGGCACGAAGAACTACGTGCGCGGGGTGCCCGTCTGGGCGACCCTGATCGCGCTGATGGAGGCCGGGGAGACCGGCTTCCAGCCGGTGGTGGGCGTGGTGTCCGCCCCGGCCCTGGGCCGCCGCTGGTGGGCGGCGAAGGGGCTCGGCGCCTACACGGGCCGCAGCCTGGCCTCGGCGAGCCGGATCCAGGTGTCGAAGGTGTCGTCCCTGGCGGACGCCTCGTTCGCGTACTCCTCGCTGAGCGGCTGGGAGGAGCAGGGCCGGCTCGACGGGTTCCTGGACCTCACGCGCGCGTGCTGGCGGACCCGGGCGTACGGCGACTTCTGGCCGTACATGATGGTCGCCGAGGGCTCCGTCGACATCTGCGCCGAGCCGGAGCTGTCCCTGTGGGACATGGCGGCGGTGGCGATCGTGGTGCAGGAGGCCGGGGGTACCTACACCGGCCTCGACGGGCGCCACGGCCCGCACAGCGGGAACGCGGCGGCGTCCAACGGCCTGCTCCACGGGGAGCTGCTGAGCTACCTCAACCAGCGGAACGCCCAGGACTGAGCCTTCCCGTCCGGCGGGCGCCCGGGGCCGGGCGCGACCGCCGGCGGGGCGTCCGCGGGGCCGGGACCCTCCGCCCGGCGGGGCGTCCGGGGGCCGAGCGCCCTCGGCGCTCCCCGGGGACGCCTCGCACGCCCTCTTGTCGGGTCCCTCCCCCGGTGCAACTCTGAGAGCTCCCCCACTTGTGAACTTGTGCGCTGTTCATCAGGCGCCTCGCGCGCCGGAGTTCTCGTTGAACGGTTCACCAAGGAGGTGGTTCCATCCATGCTCGTCCGTGACGCCATGAGCACGATCGTCCTGACCCTCGGCCCCACCCACACCCTCCGCCAGGCGGCCCGGCTGATGGCGGCGCGCCGCGTCGGCGCGGCCGTCGTCCTGGACGGCGACGCCCACGGGCTCGGCATCCTCACCGAGCGCGACATCCTCAACTCGCTGGCCAGGGACCAGGATCCGGACCGTGAGACCGCCGGATCCCACACCACCCACGACGTCGTCTTCGCCGCGCCGACCTGGACCCTGGAGGAGGCGGCCGAGGCGATGACCCGTGGCGGCTTCCGTCATCTGGTGGTCCTCGACCACCAGGGGCCCGTCGGCATCGTCTCCGTCCGCGACATCATCCGCTGCTGGATCCCGCTGCACAGCGTCGCCGGGTGAGCCCGGTCCCCCGGGCGCGCGGGCCGTGCC
>NZ_JAPSIW010000601.1 GCF_031178505.1 Streptomyces sp.
ACCAGGTCTTCCTCCCCGGCATCCCGCTCTACAGCGCCTACCAGTCCGCCCACGGACGGGACCCGATGAGCGGGACCGAGATGCTCGCCCACGTCCGCCGCACCATCGACGCCCTGCACGGCGAAGGCCCCGAGGCCGCGGCCGTCGAGGAGCCGCTGGTGACGGTGGTCGCCGAGCTCGAATGCTTCGACGTCGGACTGCGCGAGGACATCCCCGCTCAGCACCCGGGCGTGGTGGAGCACCTGATCGCCGAGCTGTGCGACCGCGACGGCGTCGCGTCGGTCCACCGGTACGGGCCCGCCGCCCTGGTCGTGGACGTCTCCGGGTGGGACGAGCTGCGGCTGAAGCTGTGGTGCACGCTGTGGCTGCAGCGCCACCTTCCGCGCTGAGCCGGACTCCGCTGGTCCCGCTCGTCGGCCGCGCGTGTCCGGCCGCGCGCGTCCGGGCGCCGCTCCGGGACGCGGCTACGGTGGAGAGCATGCCCCGATGCGAGACCCCCGCTCCCCCGAAGCTGCGCACCCTCCACCTGCCCGACCTGACGCCCGGCGACCCGTCCGTGCTCCGCGCCCACGGCACGTACGAGGCGCTGTCCTTCAGCGGCGACGACCTCACCGGGATGGACCTGACCGACGTCGGCTTCAGCGACTGCTCGCTCGCCGCCCTCAACGCCCACGAGCTGGAACTGACCCGCGCCCGCGTCATCGACTCGCATCTGCACCATTTGGACATTCCCACCGTCTCGGCCGCCTACGCGGCCCTGCGCGGCGTCGTGGTCGAGGACTCCCGGCTCGGAGTGCTCCAGTGCGTCGAGGGCACCTGGGACTCCGTCCACGTCCGCAACGCCAAGATCGGATACGTGAGCCTGCGCGGGGCGACGGTGCGCGACGTACGGTTCACCGGCTGCGTCGTCGGCGAACTGGACCTCACCGGCGCGGCGGTGCAACGGGTATCCTTCGACGACACCGAAGTCGGCACCCTCGACGTCTCCGGCGCGACTCTCCAGGACGTCGACCTGCTCGCGGTGGACCTGCCGGAGATCACCGGGCTGGCGCATCTGCGCGGGGCGACGATCAACGAGTTCCAGCTGCAGCAGCTGGCTCCGGCGATGGCCGCTCAGCTGGGCATCGACGTGGAGGGCTGACCTGCCCCGACCCCTCCGTCGGCACGAGCCCGGGGTGGCGCCCGGCTAGGGCTCGACCCTCGCCCGCGCCAGACTCGTGGTCTGCCGCAGGTCCACCGCGATGCCGGACACCCCGGCGAGCAGTGCCGCTGTGACGAACTCGATCTCGCCGAAGAAGATCGCCGCGGCGAACAGGACGCCCGTGAGTGCGGCCAGGCTCATCCGGGTGATCGCGCGCGTGGTCGTCGACGTCGTCGGTCGCTGGCGGTGGGGTGCTCGTGTGCTCATCGGTCCTGACTCTGCCACCGCTTCCTGTGCTCCCCCTGTTGGCGGGCCCTGCATGTCCGGATCGTCGCGCCGCGCCCACGTGCGCGGCGCGGAAGCCGGAGCACCGGGTCTCCCACGTCCGCACCGGGAGGCGGATCCCGCGTGCCCCCAGTCAGACTCGGACTGACACTGGGCGGGGGTGAGGTTCGGTGTTCCTTGACCTGCCTTTTCCCGAGAATCAGCGGGGATGAGCGCGTCACGGAGTGACAGTCGACGACACCGATTGACGAGTGCACGTCGGGTATTCGTCGGCTGGAATCACCAGCCGACGCCTACTTCCGACGGCCGGGTCGACTGCGTTCGGTGCCGCCCGGGTCGCCGTCCTCGACGCGCTGCAACCAGTTGGCGAGAGCCTCGGCATTGCCCTGCGTCGTCGCGCGGGTGAGGTAGTACTTCTCCGTCACCGCGGAGTCGAGGTGTCCGAGCTACGCGGAGGCCTGCTCGACGGAGACTGCGTCGCGGAGTGCCCCGGCGACAGAGCGGCGGACGGTGTGCGGGGTGACGTCGGCGAGGTCATCCCCGCGCGCTCGGCGCCACGCCTTCTGGAAGTTGTCGCGTTGCATGTGCGTGCCGTTCCGTGATGGGAAGACGGGCCCGGACGTCGGCCGGCCGGCGAACTCGTGGCGGCGGATGAGGACCGCGAGTGTCGGACCGGGGAGCTCGAGAATGCGCATCGAGCCGGCGGCCTTGCCTCCCTGCTGGCGATAGCTGCCCACGCCGGTGACGCTGACCATCGTTCCGTTGACCTCAAGCGTGCCGGCGTCCAGGTCGAGGTCCTGCCAGCGGAGGGCAAGGAGTTCCCCGGCGCGCATGCCAGTGCCGAGGAGGACGTCTAGGGCGTCGACCATCGGCGTGTAGCGCTTCCCCCCACCGAGGGTCACTTTCTCCCACCGGACAAACCGGTCGCGAAGCCTGCGGAGTTCGGCCGGCGTGAGGTCGGTGACCTCCTTGTTGCCAGCGGACTTCGCCCGTGGCTCGGGCATAACGGGCGTGTCCGCAATCGCGCGATCGCGGACGGCAATGTCGAATGCTTCGCGGAGGATGAAACGCACGCGCCGACCTGCGGAGGGGCCGCCGACGATACAGGCCGTGCCGTTGGGCCAACGCTTCGTGGTCGGTGTAACGATCTTGGTGACGACTTGGTCAACCATGCGCGGGGTGACGCTGCCGATCGGCCAGTCAAGGACACCGGCGTTGTCGAGGATTCTGACATGGTTGTGATACGCCTTGGGGGTGGTGGTCGTGGCCGAGTCCACCGTGCGGGCCCTCGTAGCGGAGCTGCGCCGGGAGACCACTGATCAGTGCCTGCAGGTGAAGGTGCCCCAGACCCACGCCCCGGCCCAGGAGGCCGAGGTCGACTTCGGGGAGTTCGCCGCGGTGATCGGTGGGGTGCCGATCAAGCTGTGGATGTTCATCCTGCACCTGTCGCACTCGGTAAGGCCGGACAGCAGGCCAACAACCCCAGACCCCGACAGGCGCCATCACAGCCTGCTCGTGAGCGCCCGCACGGGTCACCACAACACGGAAGCTATCGACGGTGTCTGGAATGCAAGCCAAAACCCACCTGCCGCCAGGGGATCAGCTTTTACCCGCCGTTGACACCCTGTCCATCGGCGGGCGATTCCGGCTCAGTGGGCCACTCCAGCCCGTATGCCTCTACGAGTGCCTGCGGGGAACCGTACTGGTTCGGGTCCTCACCGGCGCGCTGAGCGGCCGCTACTGCCTCGAGGAGAGCTTTAGAGCGCACTTGCATCCACGGGCCATCGAGGAGAGCCTGCTCGATTTCCGCCTGGAACTCGGGGTTGAGGGCAGCCCATTTCGCTTGGGCCCACATTTCCTCGGGACTCTGCTGGTGGTGGGTCATGGTGGTGCTCCTGTCGTGTGGGAACCCTCCGGGGTCCTCAGGTGGGTGACACCCTTGATTTTGTCATCCGTCGAACTATCCGATGCCTTCTGACCTGCCCCCTGGGCGATCATCGAGAACCCACCGCATGCGAAGTTTGACCCCCCTGCTGGACCCTGTTCTCACGACGAAGACGGGAGGAAGCGGGTGTTGAGCGTGGTGAGCTGGGCGGAGATCCGGCGGTTGTATCGGGGTGAGGGCATTCCCGGCGCATCCGGTCAGAAGAGGAAGTGCGGCCGCCGCGCCGACCGTGAGGTCTGCGCGGCGGCCGTGTCCGGGACGATTCATCGGAAGTGGATCAGTCCCTTCTGTGCTGCTCAACCGGTCCGGGCTCAGGCCTGGTCGGCCGTGCGGCGGCCCAGGAGGTAGGCGCCACCGGCGGCGGCCAGCAATGCACCGCCACCGAGAGCAACCGAGCCCGCAGTGGTGAAACCGGTGCCCTGTGTGACCCCGGTGTCGGCCCCGCCCTCGGGCATCGCGCCCATCTGGGCGGCGCTCAGGGTGCCGCACGCGGCCGGCAGGGTCGCGGCCGCGGGCAGCGCCGGGTCCAGATCCGACATCTTCTCGGCGGCCGCGGCCGGCATCTTCGCCGGGTCCACACCGTGGACCACGATCACCGCGGTGCCGCTCTTGAGGGCCTCGGTGGTCGGCCCGTCCAGCTCGAAGGTCCGCTCGTAGGAGTAGGCGGATCCGCCCGGGAAGCGCTCCACGGCCAGCCCGGAGTCGGGGCTGGTGTCGCCCTCGGTGGTCAGCGAGGTGCCGATCATCCCGTAGGAGGGGTGGCCCTCGGTGGTGTTGACCACCCCGTCGCCGTCGGTGTCGGCCTCGGGGCCGGGGCAGGTGCCCTGGCCGTGGATGTGGATGTGCTGGGCGTGCGGGAAGGGTCCGTCCATGAAGGTCTCGGCCGCGCCGGAGACGTTCATCGTGACGGTGGCCTGGTTGCCGTGGACGTCGACCATGACCTCGCC
>NZ_JAPSIW010000602.1 GCF_031178505.1 Streptomyces sp.
ATGCGGGGTGCGGCGGGCTGGAGGTCGACCACGGACACGGCCGGGTCGGCGCCCGCCGCCTGCCGCTCGATCCGGCCGATCTGCAGGGTGGTGCGTCCCTCACGGGTGACGAGCAGGGCGATGCGCACCCCGTCGGCCGAGACCCGCAGCGACTCGACGCGGGCGCCGTCCGTCAGCCAGGGCGTGCGGACCTCGACCGGTTCGCCGGAGCCGTCCGGCACCATCCACAGGCGCGGCGCGGCGGGGTCCCGGTCGGCGATCCACAGGTCGCCACTCCCGTCCCAGCTGGGCGCGGACAGCCGTTCCCGCGGGTTGCGCCCCTTGCTCGCGAGGACCGGGCGGGGCGGTCCCATGTCGCTGGTGATGGAGGAGACGAGCAGCTCGGAGCCGTTCGCCCGGACGCCCGCCGCCCGGGTCTCGCCCCGGTCCACGGCGACCGACCGCAGGGGCGTGGTGCCCTTGCCGAACGGGCCGGGCACCTCGCTCGGCGCCTCCGGCTCCTTGCCACTGACCGAGACGGTCATCAGCTTGCCCTCGTGCACGAAGTACGGGTTCTCCGGCCGCGGCGTGCCCCGCACGGCGGCGAACTCCTCCTCCGCCTGCCCCTTGCCCAGTCGGCACAGGGACCGGTCCCGGGTGCCGAGGAGCTCGACCTGCTCGACGCGCACCGACGTCAGGTCGCGCAGCGTGAACAGGACCTGCGCGGCCATCCGGCGGCAGATGTCGGGGCCCACCTGGTCAGCCTTGCGGTTCAGCGGCACCTTGAGGGTGGACTGGTCGTCCGGGGTCAGGGTGGTGACGCCGTTCCTGAGCTGCGTACCGGAGGGGAAGCGGGAGTCGACGGCCTGCTTCAGCCAGTTCGTGGGCCCTTCGAGGAGGGCCTTGATGGTCTGCGTGACCGGGTCCATGCGGGTGACCGGGTCCTGCCGCTGCCGGATGTAGACCGGGTCGGCGACGACCCAGTCCTTGCCCGAGGCGAAGTAGTAGGTGTTGACCGAACGGTAGTTCCGCAGGAAGTCCGCCTCGCCCAGCACCAGACCGGGCGGCAGGCTGTCGATGCGCCACTCCTTGTCCTTTCCGTTGGCGGAGGGCTGCTGCACCACGCGGATGGACCGGAGGTAGTCGGCGGGGCTGATCGGCTGGTAGGCGTGGCGGGCGTCCACGGTGGCGATCTGCCGGCCCGAGATCGGGTAGGCACGGCCCTCGTCCCCCGGGTCGGCCTTGCGGTCGGCCTGATCGCGGTCGGGCGCGGTGGCGAGCACCGTGATGCTCTCCTCCGGCTTCCACGACTGGGCGGCGTGCTTCGTCAGGTACTTGCGGGCCGTGGCGAAACCGGGGTCGTCACTGGTCATGGCCTCCAGGAAGCCGTCGACGATCTCCTCCGGGTCCGCGTTCTCCCGGGGCGCCACCGCGTACACCCGGACCTGCGAGTCGCCCGGGTTGGACGCCTTCACCTGCTGGACCTCACCGCTGTCGGGCATGGTCGCGCAGCCCGTCACGAGGATCCCGCCGCAGACGGCGAGCGTCAGCGCGCGTGTGCTCCGGTGCCACCCTGCGTCGCGCTTCCGGCCCTCAGCCCCCACGTGTGCCGTCCTCCCGCTCCATGTCGCCTTCGGTGTACGTGTGCGTGCCGGCGTCCGGTTCGCCCCCGCCGTCGCTCCGGGGCACCGCCCGCGCCACCACCCGCGCCCCGCTTCCGGGCAGGGCCGCCGGGTCGACGGCGGCCCGCGGCGGCTCGGGGAGCCTCGGCGGTACGGGGAGCGACGACCGTTCCCGGGCGGACTGGGCCGGGACCGCGGCGACGCGGGCGCTCTCCTGCGCCCGGCCGGCGGCGGCCTGCTCCCGGTTGCGCCGGGAGTCCTCGGGTTCCAGCGGGATGGGCGAGCCGCGCAGCGGCTCGTCGGCCGTGCGCGGCAGCGTGAGCCGGAACTGCGAACCGCCGCCGGGCTCGCCCCAGGCCTGGAGCCAACCGCCGTGCAGGCGGGCGTCCTCGACGGCGATCGACAGGCCGAGCCCGGTGCCGCCGGTGGTGCGGGCGCGGGCCGGGTCGGCGCGCCAGAAGCGGTTGAAGACCCGGGCGGCCTCGCCGGGTTTGAGACCGACGCCGTAGTCGCGGACCGCGACGGCGACCGCGCCGCCGGCGGCGGCCAGCTTCACCACCACGTCACGGCCCTCGCCGTGCTCGACGGCGTTGACGACGAGGTTGCGCAGCACCCGCTCGACGCGGCGGGCGTCCGCCTCGGCGACCACGGGTTGCTCGTCGCCGACGACGACGATCCGGGTGCCCTTGCGTTCGGCGAGCGGTTCGGCGCCGCCGATGACCCGGCGCACGACCTGGCGCAGGTCTATCGGCTCGGCTTCGAGGGCCGCCGCGCCAGCGTCGAAGCGGCTGATCTCCAGGAGGTCGGAGAGCAGCGACTCGAAGCGGTCGAGCTGGTCGCCGAGGAGTTCGGCGGAGCGGGCGGTGACGGGGTCGAAGTCGCTGCGGGCCTCGTGGATGACGTCGGCGGCCATCCGTACGGTGGTCAGCGGGGTGCGCAGTTCGTGCGAGACGTCGGAGACGAACCGCCGCTGCATCCGCGAGAGGTCCTCCAGCTGCTGGATCTTGTGCTGGAGGTTCTGGGCCATCTTGTTGAAGGCCTCGCCGAGGCGCGCGATGTCGTCCTCGCCGGTGACCTTCATCCGTTCCTGGAGCCGGCCCGCGGAGAGCCGCTCGACGACCCCGGCGGCCATGCGGACGGGGGTGACGACCTGCCGCACCATCATCCAGGCGATGGCGCCGAGGAGGACGACGACGAACAGTCCGGCCGTGGCCAGGGTGCCCTTCACCAGGGCGAGGGAGTCCTCCTCCTGGGTGAGCGGGAAGAGGTAGTACAGCTCGTACTGGTCGCCCTCGGCATCGGTGAGACGCTTGCCGATCACCAGGGCCGGCTCGGAGTCGCGGCCGTTGGTGTAGTGGATCCGGCTGAACTTCTGGAAGGTGTCGCTGCTCTGCGCGACGTAGTGGCGCAGGTCGGCGGGGATGCTGCGGGTCGGATCGACCTCGCCGGAGGCGCGGGCGCCGCGGCTCGCGGTGTCGCCGGTGTCGAGGGAGAGCGCGACGACGTTGAACGCGCTCTGGCCGCCGCTGGCGAGCTGCTCGACGAGGGTGGAGCGCCAGTTCACCGAGGCACCGGCCCGTACGCCGTCCTGCTGTCCCGGTCCGGTGGGGGTGGTGGCGGCGCGGTCCTGCGCGGCGGAGAAACCGCCGGCGGCCTGGCTCTGCGCGGCCCTCTCCTTGGCGTCGAGAAGGCCGTTGCGCACCTGGACGAAGACGACGACGCCGAGCAGCAGCACCACGCCGAGCGACATGAACAGCGTGCCGGCGACGACCCTCAGCTGGATGTTCCGCCGCCACAGCCGTACGGCGGGGAGCAGCGGGCGGCGCACCCACCGGGCGGCGAGCCGGAACAGCCGCCCGCCGGGGGCGCCGTCGTGGAAGAGTCGCCCGGCGGTGGACGGGCGGCCGAAACGCGGGCCCCCCCGCCCCGGTCCGGCAGCCCGCCCCGTACGGACTCCCGGGTCCCCGGGCTTCGGAGCAGCACTGCCCGTACTCATGTCAGCTCGGTCCGGCCTTGTATCCGACGCCGCGGACCGTCACGACGATCTCCGGACGCTCGGGGTCCTTCTCGACCTTCGAACGCAGCCGCTGGACGTGCACGTTCACCAGCCGGGTGTCGGCGGCGTGCCGGTAGCCCCAGACCTGTTCCAGCAGGACCTCACGGGTGAAGACCTGCCACGGCTTGCGGGCGAGGGCGACGAGCAGGTCGAACTCGAGCGGGGTCAGGGCGATGGACTGCCCGTCCCGCTTCACGGAGTGCCCGGCCACGTCGATGACCAGGTCACCGATGGTGAGCTGCTCGGGTGCCGGCTCCTCGGAGCGGCGCAGTCGCGCGCGGATGCGGGCGACGAGCTCCTTCGGCTTGAACGGCTTGACGATGTAGTCGTCGGCCCCCGACTCCAGGCCCACCACGACGTCGACCGTGTCGCTCTTGGCCGTGAGCATGACGATCGGCACCCCGGACTCGGCCCTGATGAGCCGGCAGACCTCGATGCCGTCCCGTCCGGGCAGCATCAGATCCAGCAGCACCAGGTCCGGCTTGGTCTCCCGGAAAGCGGCGAGCGCCTTGTCCCCGTCAGCGACGAACGACGGCTCGAACCCTTCACCCCGCAGCACGATGCCGAGCATCTCGGCCAGTGCGGTGTCGTCGTCGACGACAAGAACGCGTCCCTTCATATCGACATCATCCCATTTCCGTATCAGTCC
>NZ_JAPSIW010000603.1 GCF_031178505.1 Streptomyces sp.
CGTACCGGCGGCCCGCGCGTGGGGGGGGGCCGCCGGCGCGCGGGCGGGTGATGCGGGCGCCGCCCGCGAGCCGGGGTGTGGGGGCGCCGGTCAGGCGCGGGTGGCGACGGCGGAGGCCGAGCGGGAGCCGCCGGTGGCGAGGGCCGGTTCCGCGCGGACCGGGCCGTCGAGGAGGCGGCGCAGGAGGGCGGTGCGGCGGGCCGGGTCACCGCCGCCGGCGGTGTCCTCGTCGGCGAGGAGGGCGGAGAGGACGGCGACGCGGGCCTGGCCGGCGCGGAGCGTTCCGGTGAGGAGGGCGCCCGCGGCGACGAGGTCGACCGCGCCGCCCCCGGTGTAGATCTCGGCGAGCGGACCGGCCGGGACGCGGGTGGTGACGGCGACGAGGACACCCCGCGAGACGGCGCCGGCGACGGCCCGGACGATCTCGGGCGTGGCGTTGCCCGCGCCCGTGGCGACGAGGACGATGCCCCGGGCGCCGGCCGCGAGGGCCGCTTCGAGCAGGACGGGGTCGCCGTCGGAGTGGTGGGTGACGATGTCGACCCGGGGCAGCGGGACGGCGGGAGCCGTGCCGGGGGCCGCGGTGCGGGCGGCCCGCGGGAAGGGCAGGGGGGCGGGGCGCTCGGGCTGCCGCTCGATGTCGACGCGGGAGAACCCGACGCGGCCGAGGCGCTCGGTGGAGGGGTCCGAGAAGGCGTCGGCGGCGAGGGTCTGGGTCTTGACGGTGCCGCGTGCGGCGTGGACGCGGCCGTCGAAGACGACGAGGACGCCGAGGTCGCGGACGGAGGCGGCGACCTGGAGGGCGTCGTAGAGGTTGCCGGGACCGTCGCCGTCGCCCGTGCCGAAGGGGCGCTGCGCGCCGGTGAGCACGACGGGGCGGGCGTCGGTGTGGTGCAGGTCGAGGAGGAAGGCGGTCTCCTCCAGGGTGTCCGTGCCGTGGGTGACCACGATGCCGTCGACGCCGGGGTCGGCGAGGGTCTCGTGGACGGTCCGCAGGAGCGCCAGCTGGTGGGCCGCCGTCATCCGCGAGCTGTTGACGTTGAAGAGGTCGGTCACCTCGACGGTGACGCCTTCGGGGAGCGGGGCGGTGGCGAGGACGTCGTCGCCGGAGGCGTCGGCCGCGTAGCCGGTGCCCTGCCAGCGGCTGGCGATCGTCCCTCCGGTGCTGATGACGACGATCCGGCGCGGTGTCCCGTCGTTCGTCCGCTTCATGCCTCTGATGTCCTTCGCTGTGCGTCGTTCCCCTGTCGTCCGCAACCGTAGGCCAAAGGACGCGCAAGCGGATTGCGAATTCGGCCGGAGAAATGTTTCAGCGTGGTGGATGATTGCGCGCATGGACCGAATCGATCTCCATATCTTGCGCGAGCTCCAGAAGGACGGCCGTCTGAGCAACCAGGAGCTGGCCCAGCGGGTCGGGCTCAGCCCCTCCCCCTGCCTGCGGCGGGTGCGGCAGCTGGAACAGGACGGGGTGATCCAGGGCTACCGGGCGGTCATCGATCCGGAGGCGGTGGGACGGGGCTTCGAGGTCCTGGTCTCGGTCGAGGTGCGGCGCGACCGCGAGACGGTGGAGGCCTTCGAGGAGGCTCTCCAGGACATCCCGGACGTCATCGAGGCGTACCGCCTGTTCGGCAGCCCGGGCTGCCTGCTGCGGATCGCGGTGGCCGACCTCGCGGCGTACGAGCGGCTGTGGATCGAGCGGCTGACGACCCTGGCGGGGGTCACCGAGGTGAACTCCCAGATCATCATGAAGCGGATCAAGGAGCCGGAGGGCATGCCGGTGGACGTCAGGGGCGGCTGACCGGCCCCGGCCCGCGCGGGATCACCCAGTCCGGGGTCCAGGTGCCGGCGGCGTCGTGGCCGGTGGCCGTGGCGGCGATGTGGGCGCGGAGGGTCTCCAGGGCGGGGTGGGGGTTGTCGCGGTGCCGGAGCAGGGCGTGCGGGTAGACGGGGGTCGGGTCGGTCACCGGGATGCGGCGCAGTCCGTGGCCGGCGGGCCAGACCAGGCGGGTGTGGGCGCCCATGAAGGTGGCGAGGGCGGGGGTGTCGGCGATGGTGTCGAGGAGCGCGTCGGAGCCGAAGTTCGGGCCGGTCGCCTCGATGCCGAGGCCGAAGACGGCGACGAGGTCGTCGTAGTAGGCGGCCCACTCGCTGCCGGGGCGCAGGCCGGGCATCCAGATCCGGTGCCCGGCGAGTTCGGAGAGGGTGACCGAGCGGGCGCCGGCGAGCGCGTGGCCGGGGCCGGTGAGCAGTTCGAGGGGTTCGTCGATGGCCCGTACGGCCTCGATGCCGTCGGGGAGGGGGCGCCCGGGCGCGGCGACGGCGCGGAAGGAGGCGTCGATCTCCCCGGACCGGACGGCATCGACGGCCCGGTCGATGTCGAGCAGCATCACCACGTCCAGGTCGATCCCGGGGTGGCCGCGGTGGAAGCCGCGCATCAGGCCGGAGGCGGCGCCGCGCGAGGCGAGGATGTCGACGCGCAGGGGGCGGCGGCCGGGGTGGACGGACGCGGCCGCCCGCGCGGCGACGCGCAGCAGTTCGCGGGCGTGGGGAAGGAACGCCTGCCCGTCGATGGCGAGTTCGGCGCCGCGCGGGGTGCGGGTCAGGAGCCGTACGCCGAGGTGGCGCTCCAGTGCGGCGACGCGCTTGGAGACGGCCTGCTGGGTGACCGACAGCTCGGCGGCGGCCTTGTGGAACTGGCCGGCCTCCGCGACGGCGACGAAGGTGCGTACCGCTTCGAGATCCATACCGCTCACCTTAGGCAACAACGGATGGTTGTGGGCTGGGTGCGCGGGGGTTGTTTGACCTGCGGAGGTGTCTCCGGCTTGGCTCTGCCCGGTCACCGCCGGTTGTCGCGGTGGAGGTGCCGGGACGAGCGGGCGGAGGAGGGTCGTGAGGAGTCGGAGACGCCTTGGCCGGGACTTCGGGCTGCTGTGGGCGGGCTACGCGGTGAGCGCGTACGGTTCCGGTCTGGCGTTCGGGGCGCTGCCGCTGGTCGCGGTGCTGGTGCTGCGCGCCGGCCCGGCCGAGGTCGCCCTGCTGTCCGCGGCGGGGCCGGCGGTGGGGGCGCTGGTCGCCCTGCCGCTCGCGCCGTGGGTGGACCGCCGGCGCAGGCGGCCGGTCATGATCGCGGCGGATCTGGTGCGGTGCGGGGCCCTGATGTCGATTCCTGTCGCGTACGCCTGCGGCCTGCTCGGCTTCGGTCAGGTGCTCGCGGTCTCGGTGGTGACGGCCGCCGCGCGGATCACCTTCGGCGCGGCGAGCGGCGCCCTTGTCACCTCCCTCGTCCGACCGGACGATCGGCTCGTGGCCCAGGCGAGGTTCGAGTCCACGAACTGGAGTTCCCTCGCGGTCGGGCCGCCGCTGGGCGGGGCGGCCATCGGCCTGTTCGGGCCGGTGGCCACGGTCGTGGCCGACGCGTTCGGCCACCTGCTGTCGGCACTCGCGATCGGCGCGATGCGGGGCGGCCGGGAGGCGGGGCCGGGGGCGGCGGGACAGGTCCGGGGAGGTGCGGGGGGGCTTGAGCCCGTGGCTCACGCGGGGCGGGCCCCGGAGGCCGCCGGGAGGGTCCGGCGGGCAGTGTTCCCGCCCGCCGCCGGGGACCGCGGCCGGGTCGGGGCCGTCCTCTGCGGGTGGCGTCACCTTCTGGGGGATCCGGGGCTGCGGGCGCTCTTCCTCAATCAGCTGCTCGTCTCCGGCCTGGTGATGGCGACCGAGCCGCTGCTCGCCGTGCTGCTGCTGCGTGATCTCGCGCTGCCGCCCTGGCAGTACGGTCTCGTCTTCGCCGTCCCGTGCCTCGGCGGACTCGTCGGGTCCCGGCTGGCTCCGCGGGTCGTCGCCCGCCACGGCCGCGACCGGGTCCTGCGGACCGCCGGTACGCTGCGCGTGCTGTGGCTGCCCGGCCTGGCCCTCGCACCCGCCGGGGTCACCGGACTCGTCACCGTGACGGCGGTCGAGCTGGCGATCGTCCTGCACATGAGCCTCTACACCCCGGTCGTGGCGGCCTGCCGGCTGGAACGGACACCCCCGCACCTCGTCGCGCGCACCCTGACGGCCTGGTCCCTCGGCCAGCAGGCATCCCTGGCCGTCTGCACCACGCTCGGCGGCCTCCTCGCCGGTCTCACCGGCCCCCGCCCGGCCCTCGCGGCGGTGGGCCTCCTCGCCCTGGCCACCCCGCTCCTGCTCCCCCGCCCCGGCCAACTGGCCCCGCTCACAGGGGAACCGGCCGGCGGACGGCGGTGACGGAGGTGGCATCGTGGGGGCCATGCGCACGCAGGGGACGACACCGGCACCGGGCGGGCTCGACGCTCTG
>NZ_JAPSIW010000604.1 GCF_031178505.1 Streptomyces sp.
CCGCTTGGTTTGGGGGGGCGCGGCGCCTTTCCGACGGTGTCGGCCGGCTGTCAGGCGTACTGGGCGACGAGGCTGCGCGGGCGGATGTCGGTCCAGTGGGCGGTGACGTACTCCAGGGCTTCGCCCCGGTCACCGGGGCCCCAGACGCTGGTCCAGCCGGCCGGGACGGCGGCGAAGGCCGGCCACAGGGAGTGCTGCCCCTCGTCGTTGACGACGACGTGGAAGGTGCCCTCGGCGTTGTCGAACGGGTTGACGGAATCGCTCATGACTGGCTCCTCATTTCCTTCTTCTGCAGGGCGGAGAGCTTCTCCGAGATGATGCTTCCGATAAGGGCGAGTGGTTCCGGTTTGGCCATCCTGAGATGGCCGCATTCCAGGGTGTGGTTCTCGACGATTCCCTCGGCGAAGGGAATCCAGGTGGCCGCGAGAGCGCCTTCCGGCTCCCCTTGGCGGCGGGCGGTGAAGAACAGCACGTCGGTGTCGGCGCGGCCGGGGACGTGCCGGGCCATGAGCCGGGCGTGGTTCTCGGAGGCGGCGAGGACGGCCCGGAGTTCGGCGGTGCTGAAGCCGGCGAGCACGGGGTCCTCGCGGCGGATCCGCTCCACCGCCGCGGCGAGGTCGCCGGCGGGGGTCCGGCCGGGCCGGTCCCCCGGCTCCGGGGCGGGGCGGTCCTCGGGCGGCGGGACCGGGACGCTGCCGGGGCCGGTCTGGTGCACGTCCATCAGGGCGAGCAGTTCGACGCTCTCGCCGGCCTCGCGGAGCCGTACGGCCATGGTGTGGGCGACCAGGCCGCCGAAGGACCAGCCGAGCAGCCGGTAGGGGCCCCAGGGCTGGACCTGCCGGATGCGTTCCAGGTAGGCGTCGGCCATCTCCTCGACGCTCTCCGGCCGGTGGCCCGGGTCGCTCAGGGCGCGGGCCTGGAGGGCGTAGAGCGGCTGGTCGGGGCCGAGGTGCCGGGCGAGGCCCGCGTAGGCCCAGCCGACGCCGGTGCCGGGGTGGACGCAGAAGAGGGGGCGGCGGGCACCACCCGGACTCAGGGGCAGCAGCACGCCGAGCGCGGAGGCGGACGCCCCGGCGGCCGGGCCGTCGCCGAACGGATCCTGGTCGCCGCCGAGGAGACCGGCGGGGGTGGGGGCGCGGAACAGGTCGCGGACGGTCCGCTCGACGCCGAGGACACCGCGCATCCGGTTGACGAGGCGGACGCCGAGCAGCGAATGCCCGCCGAGCGCGAAGAAGTTGTCGTCGACGGAGACCCGGGGAACGTCGAGGATCTCGGCGTAGAGCGCGCAGAGCACCTCCTCGCGGGCGTTGCGCGGCGGGCGTCCGCCCGGCGCGGCGGCGGGCCGGCGGGGCGCGGGCAGGGCCGTACGGTCCGGCTTGCCGTTGGCGGTCAGCGGGAGGGCGTCGAGGACGACGACCGCGGCGGGCACCAGGTGGCCGGGCAGCACCCGGCGGGCCTCGGCGAGGAGTTCGGCCTCGGTGACGGTGTCACCGGCGCGCGGGACGGCGTAGGCGACGAGGCTCTTGTCGCCCGGGCGGTCCTCGCGGACCACGACGAGGGCCTGGCCGACGGCCGGGTGGGCGGCGAGGGCCCGCTCGATCTCGCCGGGTTCGATCCGCACGCCGCGCAGCTTGACCTGCCCGTCCGCCCGACCCAGGAAGCGGAGTTCGCCGTCGGGGGTCCACAGGACGCGGTCACCGGTGCGGTACATGCGGCTGCCGTCCGCCTCGAAGGGGTCGGGCACGAACCGTTCGGCGGTGAGGCCGGGGCGGCCCACGTAGCCCCGCGCGAGGTGCCCGCCGGCGATGTACAGCTCACCCGGCACGCCCGGCGGGACGGGGCGCAGGGTCTCGTCGAGGACGTGGCTGCGGGTGTTGTCCATGGGGCGGCCGAGGTGCAGGCCGGTGCCGCGCAGCTCGCGCTGCCGGGTCGTGAACCACTGGTTGTGGGAGGCGAAGGTGGTCTCGGTGGGGCCGTAGGAGTGGACGAGAACGGTGTCCGGGCAGTGGGTGAGCACGCGCTGGACGGCGGCGGGCGAGGCGACGTCGCCGCCGGTCCAGACCTCGCGCAGGAGGCGGAGGGTGTCCAGACCCTCGTCGGCCATGACGTGGAAGAGGCCGACGGTGAAGTAGGCGGTGGTGACGCCGTGGTCGCGTACGGTCCGGGCGGTCTCGGCGAGGTCGGTGCCGTCGCCGCGCATCAGGACGAGGCAGCCGCCGGCCAGGAGCGGGGCCCACAGTTCGAAGACGGAGGCGTCGAAGCCGGTCGCGGAGTGCACCAGCATGCGCCGGCCGGGGCCGAAGGAGAGGTCGCGGTCGGCGGCGAGCTCCACCACGTTGCGGTGGGTGACGCCGACGCCCTTGGGCCGGCCGGTGGAGCCCGAGGTGAACATCACGTACATCAGGTCGTCCCCGGAGGCGGCCTCCTCCCCGCCCGGCGCCTCGGCCACGGGGTCCGCCGCCGGCGCGTCCACGAGGAGCACCCGTACGCCCTCCGGCCGGGAGTGCGCGCGGTCGGTGGCCACGAGCCGGGCGCCGGAGTCCGCCAGGAGGAGCCGGAGGCGGGCCTCGGGCAGGCGGGCGTCGAGCGGCAGGTAGGCGGCGCCGCACTTGAGCACGGCGAGCGCGGTCACGACCAGGGGGACCCCGCGGTCGAGCAGCACGCCGACGGTGTCACCCCGGACCGCGCCGGCGGCGCGGAGCCGGGCGGCCAGCGCGTCGGCGCGGGCGTCGAGTTCCCCGTACGTGACGGTCTCGGCGTCCGTGACGAGGGCGGGCGCCCCGGGGGTGCGGGCGGCGCGGCGGGCGACGAGGGCGTGGACGGTTCCCGGTTCGGCGACGACGGTGGCGGTGTCGTTGTAGGCGTCGACCAGCTGGAAGCGGTCGGTCTCGGTGAGCAGGGGCAGCTCCCCGAGGCGTACGGAGGGGTCGGCCGCGGCGGCGCGCAGGGTGCGTTCCAGGTGGGCGGCGAGGAGGGTGGCGGTGGGGGCGTCGAAGAGGTCGGTGGCGTATTCGAGTCCGCCGGTGAGGCCGGCGGGCCGGCCGTCTGCGTCCCGCCGCTCGTCCAGGGCGAAGGTGAGGTCGAACTTGGTCGTGACGGTGGTCAGGAGCGCGGGGCCGTCCGCCCGGAAGAGGTCCTTCGCGGCGGCGGTGCCCGCGACGCCGCGGGTGTAGTCGTGGTGGAGCTGGACGACGACCTGGGCGAGCGGGTGGTGGGCGGTGGTGCGGGGCGGGTTGAGATGTTCCACGACCCGGTCGAAGGGGAGTTCCTGGTGGGCGTAGGCGGCGAGGTCGGTGCGCCGGACGCGGTCGAGGAGTTCGGTGAAGGCGGGGTCGCCGGAGGTGTCGGTGCGCAGGACGAGGGTGTTGACGAAGAAGCCGACGAGTCCGCCGAGGAGTTCGTCGTCGCGGCCGGCCGTCATGGTGGCGAGGGGCAGGTCGGTGCCGGCGCCGTGCCGGGTGAGGACGGCGGCGAGTGCGGCCTGCAGCACCATGAAGAGGGTGGCGCCGTTGTCGCGGGCGAGGGTTTCCAGGGCCTCGTGGGTGGCGGCGTCGACGGTGATCGGGGCGCGGGCCCCGCGGTGGCTCGCCTCGGCGGGGCGGGGGCGGGCGGCGGGCAGGTCGAGGGCGGCGGGGGCGCCGGCGAGGGTCCGTTCCCAGTAGGCGCGGTGGGCGTCGGCCCCGGGGCCCGCGAGGAGTTCGTGCTGCCAGAGGGTGTAGTCGGCGTACTGGACGGGCAGCGGCGCCCACGCGGGGTCGTGGCCCTCGGCGCGCGCCCGGTAGGCGGTGGCGAGGTCGGCGAGGAGCGGGCCGGTGGACCAGCCGTCGGCGGCGATGTGGTGGACGAGCAGGACGAGGACCTGCCCGGAGCCGTCGTCGGGGGTGAGGAGGGTGGCCCGCAGCGGGGTCTCCTCGGCCAGGTCGAAGACGTGGCCGGCGGCCTCGGCGGCCTCGGCGGCGAGCCGCCCGGCCGGGACGGTCCGGTGGTCGAGGGCGGGGCGGACGCCGGTGAGGACCTGCTGGTGGGGTTCGCCGTCGACGGCCCGGTAGCGGGTGCGCAGCACCTCGTGCCGGTCGGAGAGATCGGTGAGGGCGGTGGCCAGGACGGCCGGGTCGAGGGGTTCGGCCGGGCGCAGGACGAGCGGGATGTTGTAGGAGGCGCTGGGGCCCTCGAGGGTGTCGATGAACCAGAGCCTGCGCTGGGCCGACGAGAGGGGGAGACGGTCGGGCCGGTCGGTGCGCGCCACGGGCCGGGTGCGGGCGGTGGCGGCTCGGGTGCCTTCGGCGCCGGGGGCGG
>NZ_JAPSIW010000605.1 GCF_031178505.1 Streptomyces sp.
TCTGCGAGGGCGCGGGCTGCGTGGCAGGCGTCCGGTCCGGAGTCGAGGAGACTCCCGGCGTCGCGGTGCCGGGCGCGGTGGTCTGCGTGGCGGGGGCGGAGGAGACGGTGGCCCCAGGCGAGATGGGCCGGTTCTCCTCCTGCTCGGGCGCGGGCGAGGTGGTCTCCGCAGCCGGAGTGGTCGCTTCGGAAACCGGAAGGGACTCGGATGCCTCCGGGGCGGGCACCGTGGTCTCGGTGACCGGTCCGGGACTGGCGACGGCCGTGGTCGCGGTCAGCAGCGTGACGGGGGCCAGGACTGCGGACGCGGCGGCGACCGGTGGCCCGGAGGCCGCACGAGCCGGCCCCGGAGGGCCTTGTGGCCCGTCGCCGCCGCCCCCCGTGCGGCCTCCGGGCCGCGGCTCGGCGGAGCTTCATGGAAACCCTTGCGTGATCGGGGTGCCGCCGGGGACGGCACGTGAGAAAGGCCGTGACCGCGCAGCGGTGTGGGCCGACGATGATGACCGACGGAGGGCTCGGAAAGTTGTACGCCCACGACACAGCGATCCCGTGACATCGGACTCTTCTGCTGGTACCGGAAGCACCCGCGCGCCCGGCGCCTGATCATCGGAAGTCATTCCGTCATGCCGCGAGCCTTCGCACCATGCCCGAAGCAGCACAATCTGTGGCCTCTCGGCTTCCGGGGCCCGGCAACTCACACCGCCGACGCGTCCCGCGATCGTCAGTGGGCGACGTGAACGGCGTCCGGCGGCGGCCGTGGGCGCAGCGGCCCGCTCGCTCCCGGGACCCGGCACGTTGCAACCCGGCCTGAGCGCCCCCACACTCCCAGGACGTCGACCGCACCGAGCCCGGCCGTTTCCTTTTCCTCCGCAGGAGCCAGGAGCCAGGAGCTAGAGGAGCACGGCCTGTACATGCCCGTAGAACTCCGGTGGTGTTCTCGCGCATCGACGGGCCGGCTCCTTCTCCTTCGCGTATGCGGGGAGACCGGGGCCTCGTCATCGGTCGGCGGAGGTGGTCCAACCTGCACAGAGCTTCCCTCACCACTAGGATCGTGCGCTGGTGCGCCGGGAAGTCTGGTCGGCAGTGTCTTCCGCCTGCCCCGAAGGACCCGCCGGTGCCCCTCTCCCTGATGCTGATCGCCCTGTCCGCGCTCGCCTTCCTGATCTTCAACGTCATCCTGTGCCTGCGCGTGTGGCGGATGACCGAGCTGCCCCGGTGGCGGCGGATCCTGCCCACACTGCTGCTGTGCACGGCGCTCGCGGCGAGCGCAGGGCGGGCCTGGGGCGTCACCGCCGTCGCCGAAGCCGTCGCCTTCCCCTTCAACGCCGCCACTTCACTGCTCGGGATGTATGAGCTGGACCGACGACGCGCACGGCGGGCGGCAGCCCACGGACAGGCAGGAACGTCGTCGTGAGCGCTTGGGCCAGCTGGATCCTTCTGCTGGGCGGAGCCGTCCTCCTCCTGGTGCCGGGGGTGGCCGTCCTCATCGGGTGGCGGCCGGGCCGCTTCCGGCGCGCCCAGGCACCGGCCGCGCTCCTCGGGGTGTCCGCGCTCGCTCTCTACGGGGTGGTGCTGGTCAACGAGCTCCCGCGCGTGGCCGGAGCGCCGAGCGGCGTGCGGGCGACATGTGCGTACGTCGGCCTCGGACTCGCCGGTTTGGCCGTGGCGCTCGTCGTCCTCTACGACCTCCTCGCCGGCCGGCCCCGGCGAGCCCGACAGTGACCAAGTGGAGGAGGGGAAAAGGTGGACGGTTACGTGCAGGAATACAGAGTGCTGTTCGCGGATGTCGCGGCGAGCGGGCGACGTCTGAGGCGGGACGAGGTGGAGCGGCGCCGTGAGCACGGCGAGCAGGCGGCACGTGAGGGCCTCGCCCTGCGGGAATCGATCGGTCATCATCTGGCCGCCGTCCGTGCCGCATGGCCCGAGCAACCCACGTCCAGGCGGACGGCCCTGGACCTGCTCGCGGTCGTCGAGCAGTCCGTCGATGCCTTCGCCGGCGGATTCGAGCGGGCCCAGCGGCTCGCCGTGCGACAGGAGGAGGCCGCGCGCCGTGAGTTCATCGACGACCTGCTGTACGGCCGGAGCGACCTCGGGCGGACGGCCGAGCGGGCGGAACGTTTCGGCCTGCGCCTCTCGCAGGCCCACGCAGTAGCCGTCGCTCGCGGCCCGCAGGCCTACAGTGAGGCCGACGCGGTCCCGCAGCAGGTCGAGCGGGCGCTGATCGGGAGATTCGGGGACCGCCACATCCTGCTCACCACCAAGGGCGGTCGGATCGTGTGCGTCGCGCCGGGTGACCAGGCCGACGTCCTGATGTACTTCGCCAAGCAGGCGTTCGCGGCCACCGGTGGCGGCCAGGTGGCCATCGGTCGGCCCCAGCCCGGGCCGAGGGGGGTCGTGCACTCCTATGAGGAAGCTCTCGGCGCCCTTGACCTCGCCGACCGACTGGACCTCGACGCTCCTGTCCTGCACGCCGCCGACCTCCTCGTCTACCCCGTCCTCACACGGGACCGGCAGGCCATGGAAGACCTCGTTCACAGCGTTCTCGGCCCCCTGCGGTCGGCGCGCGGCGGCGCGGAACCCCTCCTGGAGACGCTGACCGCGTTCTTCGACACCGGATGCGTCACCACCCAGGCCGCCCGCCACCTCAACCTCTCCGTGCGGGCGGTCACCTACCGCCTCGACCGTATCCACCGCCTCACCGGGGCCGACCCCGCCGACCCGGCGAGCCGCTACACCCTGCAGACCGCCGTCATCGGTGCCCGGCTCCTCGGCTGGCCCGCGAAGGACTTCTGAGCGGTCCGGCCCTCGGCACCGGATCGGCTGGGCAGGGTTGCTGGTTCGGCATCAAGAGGCCGTAAAGATTGCCGGAGACCGGCAATGCGCAAGCGCCTTACGAGACGTCAGGATGGTCTCGGCGGCGGCGCCTCGTGTGCGCCTCATGCCGGGTTTCGGAAGCGACGGTGGGGGAGGCGGGCATGGCGGAATTCCTTGCCGCGGCCTTCGGAGTCCCCACGATGGTCCTGACCACCGCGCTCGCCGCGGTCGTCGGCTTCTGGTCGCTGGTGCTCTGTGGCGTCGTCACCGCTGATGTCTTCGACGCCGATGTGGACGCCGAGGCTCTGGGGCTCGGTGACGTACCCGTCGCGGTGGCCGGCTCGGTGTTCACCGCGGTCGGATGGGTCCTCGACCTTTCCGGCATGCTGCTGCTCGGCCGGGCCGGTCTGGCCGGCGCGTGGTCCTTTCCGCTCTCCGTGGCCCTGTTCGCGAGTGCCCTGGCCTTCTCGTGGCAGGTGACGAGGCGGCTGACGGGCCGGTGGGCCGGGGCTTCCTCGGCCGACCCGCGCGGCTCGGCACGGCGATGCGCCGGGTCCGTACGGGTGGCGAAGCGGACCACCGTCCCCCGCCGCGTCACCGACCCGCGCTCCTCGCGTACCACCGCCTGAACGGCTGCACCCTTTTCTCCTTCCTCCATCGACACGGGGTTCTCTCATGGATGCCATCACCGTGGGCATCGGCGTGCTCGTCGCCGTGGTCCTCCTCTTCGCCGTAGCCGTCGTATTCGCGGTCAGCCGGCTCTTCCGCAAGGTGGAGCAGGGCAAAGCGCTGATCGTCTCCAAGATGCGCAAGGTCGACGTCACCTTCACCGGGCAGGTCGTCCTGCCCGTGCTGCACAAAGCCGAGATCATGGACATCTCGGTGAAGACCATCGAGATCTCCCGGACCGGTCGGGACGGGCTGATCTGCCGGGACAACATCCGGGCCGACATCCGCATCTCGTTCTTCGTCCGTGTCAACAAGACGGTCGAGGACGTCATCAAGGTCGCCCAGGCCATCGGTACGACGCGGGCGAGCGACCAGGCGACGCTCCAGGAACTGTTCAACGCGAAGTTCTCCGAGGCGCTCAAGTCCGTCGGTAAGCAGATGGACTTCACCGACCTCTACACGAAGCGCGAGGAACTGCGTTTCCGGATCATCGAGTTGATCGGCATCGATCTCAACGGCTACAGCCTCGAGGACGCCGCCATCGACTATCTGGAGCAGACCCCGCTCACCCAGCTCGACGCCGGGAACATCCTCGACGCCCAGGGCATCCGCAAGATCACCGAGCTCACCGCCGCGGAGAACGTCCGCACCAACGAACTGCGGCAGCACGAGCAGAAGGAGATTACCCGTCAGAACGTCGACGCCCGCGAGGCCATCCTGGAACTGGAGCGGCGTCAGGCGGACGCCGAGATCAAGCAGAAGCGTGAGATCGAGACCGTCCGCGCCCGCGAGGAGGCCGAGACGGCGAAGG
>NZ_JAPSIW010000606.1 GCF_031178505.1 Streptomyces sp.
TGTGGAAGACCGAGGCGGTCGAGTACCGGGAGTTCTACCCGCTGCCGGCAGCCGGCGACGGCCGCATCCTCGCCTACATGACCAACAACGACTCCGACCAGGGGCCCGCGCTGGTGGAACTCGGCGGCGGGGACGGAGCGATCACGACCATCGTCGAGTACCCGAGCAACGTCGACAAGGGCATGTCCATCTGGGCCAGGCCCTACTGGCACGAGGACCGGCTCTACGTGTCCGCGGTGGGCGCGCCCATCACGTTCGGGGACGAGAAGGCGTACTCCCTGGTCGCCCTCCCCACCACCGACCAGCACCGCCGATGACCCCCGAACAGGCCCTGGCCATCGTCCGCGAGCACCATGCGCAACCGCGACTGCCGGACGGCACACCAGTGCCCCTGGCCGTCTACGAGTTCGACATTGGCTACGTGGTGTACGCGGACTTCCCCGCCAGTATGGAGAACGGGCGCCCGCTCCGGCCCGCGCCGCCGGGCGGCAGCAAGGTCGTCGTCGCCAAGGACACCGGCGCCTGCGTCGTCCTCCCCGCCTACCCGAACGAGGCGACCGTCGAGCTGTACCGCCGTCACCTTCGTACTCGCCCACAGAACGATCAGTGAGGGACCCCTCCCATGACTTACCCCACGCCAACGCCACCTGGAAGCGGCAATCCGTACCTGCAGCCACCGCCTCAGGAAGGATGGCCACAGCAGGGCCCGGGTCCACTGCCGCCGATGCCACCGCAGTACGGAGCGCCTCGACAAGCCCCGTACGCGCAGGCCGGCTCGTACCCGCAGCCCGGCCCGTACGCAGCTCACCCCGCCGCCCCACCCACCGCTTGCTCTCCCGGAGCGCCCCTGCCGGCCGGCGGTGGAGGCCGCACCGTTCGGAAGGTCGCCGGGACCCTGCTCGGCATCGTCGGCGCGCTCGGTCTGCTGGGGGGCGGCATGTTGGCGACGCACGCGTACAACAACAGCCGGCAGAACGTGCCCAACGCGGAGGCCTACGGCCCGGTGCTGTGGCGCAACGAGACCGCTGAAACCCTTTTCCCCGCGACCGTCGGCGAACCGCCCGACTACCGCTACGAGGTGTCGGACGAAGAACTGGCGCACTGGCGTCGCATGGGCATCTCCGAGGACACGTCGTGTTCCGCGGGCCTCAGCGGAGAGACCAGGGAGACGGCGGAGCGCCTCGGCTGCGAGGCCGTGCTGCGCGCCACGTACGTCGATCTCACCGGCGAGATGGTCGCCACGGTCGCCGTCATCGTGATGCCCGCGGGCACGGACGCGGCGGAGGAACTGGGCCAGTACGTGTACGACCAGTCGAACGAGGACCTCCCCGACGCCGCGGTGATGCCGTACAAGGTCCCGGGCACCCTCGCGGCCAAGTGGGACGCGGACGGACGCAACGGCATGGGCGGCTCCGGAATCGGGGGCAACCTCCCCTACGTCGTCGCCGTCACCACCGGCGCGGTCGACGGGCGTCTCGCGTCCCATCTCCCCGACGAATTCAACGGATACGGCATCGACACGGAGGACCGGAAGCCGTGGATGGACGAGGCCGAGTCACTGAGCGGCATGTTCCGCACCAACATCATGAACCTGGAGAGGTGAGACGGGCATGACGTTCCAGACCGTACGCGCGACCTGCACCGCCATCGCGCTCGCCGGGCTCTGCTGCACCCTGGCCACCGTTCCGGCACACGCGGACACTCCGGTCGGCTGGGAGGGACAGGCGCTCGGCCTGTCCGCCGCGCAGCAGCTGAGCCAGGGCGCGGGGGTGACGGTCGCCGTGCTCGACACCGGCGCGGAGGCCGACCATCCGGCGCTCAAGGGCCGGGTGACCACCGGTCCCGACTTCCTCAAGGACGGCCTGCAGTCAGGTGACCCCGAGTGGGGAGGCCACGGCACCGCCATGGCCTCCGACGTCCTCAAGGTGGCACCGAAGGCGAAAGTCCTCTCCGTACGCGTGATCAACGACGAGGAGGATGACGAGACGACCTACCAGGAGCTGCAAGAACTGCGCAAGCTGGGCAAAAGCCCGATCGCCGAGGGCATTCACTACGCCGTGGACCACGGGGCCGACGTCATCTCCATGTCGCTCGGCAGTGCCGACTCATGGGGCGCCGACTACTCCGGCGAAGAGACTTCCGCCGTGGCATACGCCCTGGAGAAGGGTGTGCCGGTGCTCGCCTCTGCGGGCAACGCGGGAGACGAGTTCAACGGCACCTCGTACCCGGCCGGCTACGCGGGTGTGATCGCCGTGGCCGCCACGCAGCAGAACGGCGAGCGTGCCGACTTCTCCACCGTGCACACCTACAACGACGTGGCCGCGCCCGGCGTCGCCATCATGAGTGCCAGGAACACCGGTGGCTACGAGGCGGTGAACGGCACCTCCCCGGCCTGCGCGCTGGCGGCCGGCGTCGTGGCGCTGATGTACGCGAAGAACCCCGACCTCACCCCGGCCCAGGTCAACAACATACTGATCGCCACCACCAACCGTCCCCCCGAGGGCAGCAGCCCCCTGCTCGGCTACGGTGCGATCGACGCTGCGGCCGCGGTGGCAGCGGCAGCCTCACCCCCGAAGGACGAGACGGCCCCGATCGCCCACAAGGGCAAGGAGCACCTGGCGACTCCGGACGGCACCCCGAAAACCACGCACCCCGACCTGGAACAGGGCCTGTGGACAACAGGCCTGGCCGCGGCCGGCACGGGCCTGGCCCTCCTGGCCGGCGGCGCCCTCCTCATCCGCTCGGGTCGCCGCCAACCACCTGCCGGAACGGTCAACATGCCTCCACCACCCGGCCCCTATACCGGCTGACCTCCGGACCGGCCCCGCATCGCACCCCGGTCACCCAACAGCCCGACCCGCCGACCGGGGCCGGTCCCCGCGCCCACTCGCCCCGCCAGGGCCGGACGCCAGTACCGCCCGGTCGAGCGCATCAGCGACCGCATGGTGGGCACCGTACGGTCGGTACGGAGACCGCACGTCCCCGTGCCGTCATGGCGTGGCCGTCCGCGAGTCCGGTCACCCCGGGGACGGGGCGCTCCGCCGGCAGCTTTCCGGAAACGCTTCGAAGAAGCGCACGGCCCGCTGACTGGGCAGACGCACCCGGACCCACGAACCGTCGGTGAATCCGATCTCGTAGGTGTCCGCGTCGATGTCCGCACGGTGCCGAATCCACGCCACCTTGTGCGCCTGCGTGCTCCAGCCCGGCTCCACCGCGCCCAGCTGCTTCGCCGTCCCACGGCGTGCCCTCTGCACATACACGATCTGCAGTCGGCGGTCCGTGAGCTGCAGAACCGGAACGGCATCCGTAGTTCTCGACACCGGCCACAGCGCGGCCGCCAACTGCCCGCCGTCGCTGTCCCAGCCGCCTTGCAGCGGCTTGCCCCGTCGGCGCTGCCACTCGAAGAGCCAGTCGAAGCCGCCGAAGTAAGGAAGCCTCACCAGCCGCGTCAAGGCCCGGCTGACCCCCATCAGCCGGTCGCCCGGCATCCGCAGACCACGCAGCACCTGAGGCCTTCGGCTCCGCCGTGGCTTGCGCAGCCGGTGTCCCGGCCACGCGATCTCGCCGCCCAGCAATCGCTCACCGTCCGGCACGGCTCCGTGGGCACGAGCTCTGATGTCGTTGTAGGGCACGCGACGGAAATCGACAGGCACGTTCATCCGAACACTTCCCTCACCGACATCGCCGACCGGTCCTGAAAGCTTTGGGGCGCGGGCCTGTCCTGGTACTCGGCCTGCTCTGCTGTGGGGGGCGACGGGACGGACGCTTCCTGGTTCGCCACGTCCCACGTGCGGTCACCGATCCGTACTTCATCGAGACCGGTGGTCTCGTGCACGGTACGTTCTGCGGCGTCCGCCCACCCCGCCGCCGTCCCGTCGACGTCCCACCCGGTCTCGTGCTCCAGCACGCTGGCCGCTGTCGGAGCGGCACCGATGACCGCGCCACCCGCCTTCGCGCCGACTGCCATCTTGACGGCGTACTTGACCGGTGTCTTGAGCTTCTTTCGAGTCGGCTGGTGCCGCCACGCCGCTCGGGCTCTGGTACGGAGCCTTCGCAACCTCTGCAGCGCCCGCAACCGCTCAGCCAGATCCTTCAGCCGGTCAGCCAGCCTCGCCGTGATGCGCACCGCTTTCAGCATGCGATGCGCCGTGCCCGCGGCGGCGATGAGCGGACCGACCGCAGCCCCGACTCCGGCGGTCAGCAGCGCCACGATGGCAGCCGTGGCAGCGGCGACCAGCAGCGCCTCCACGATCTCGACGATCAGCTCGACCATCGCGTCCTCGGCGACGGCGC
>NZ_JAPSIW010000607.1 GCF_031178505.1 Streptomyces sp.
CGGCCTCGAGGAGGGCGTCGGCGACGTCCTCGGGTTCGATGGCCGTGGGGGCGAGGACCAGTTCGCCGGCCGATCCGGCGGCGGTGAGCATGTCGGTGCGCACGCCCTGCGGGCAGATGGCGTGGACCTTGAGGCCGCGGTGCCGGTAGGTGAGCGAGAGCCATTCGGCGAAGGCGAGGGCGGCGTGCTTGGAGACGCTGTACGGAGCGGCGCCGATCATGGTCAGCAGTCCGGCGGCGGAGACGGTGGAGACGAACCGGCCGCTGCCGCGCTCCAGCCACTCGGGCAGCAGGGCGCGGGCCGCGCGGACGTGGGCCATGACGTTGACGTCCCAGGCGGCGGCCCAGACGTCCTCCTCGGCGAAGGCGTCGCCGGGCGAGGAGAGTCCGGCGTTGGCGCACCAGATGTCGACCCTGCCGCCGAGGGCCTCGCGGGCCGCGTCGACGACGGCGGAGGCGTCGCCGGGGACGGCGGTGCCGCCGATCTCCGCGGCGACGGCCCCGGCACGGTCGGCGTCGATGTCGTTGACGACGACGCGGGCGCCCTCGGCGGCGAAGCGGCGGGCGAGCGCGGCGCCGATGCCGCCGCCCGCGCCGGTGACGACGACCCCGGCGCCGCGTACCGCGTCCCCGGCGCCTCCGCCCGGCTCCGTACCCCTGTCGGTCCCCGTGTTCCCGCTCATGCCGGACCCCACCTCTCCGCTGTGACGACCGCAGCAGACTAACCGGTCGGTATGGACTCGCGGAAGACCGGACCGCACGCCTCGTTCCCCGGAGCCGTCAGGAGCGCTAGCGTGCGTGCCCATGTCACGCGCCCCGGCCGGGGACGGTCATCAGGGAGGTTTCCGCATGAGCCTGTCGCGTCGGAGTCTGCTGGCCGCCGGAGGCGCCCTCGGCGCCGCGGCCGTGTCCGCCCCGCCCGCCGCCGCGGAACCCGCCACGGGGCCCGGCGGGCCCGGGCGGGTGCGGACCGGCTTCGAGCGGCTCGCGGCGGACGGGTACGCACTGCTGGCCGGCGAGCGGGTCGGCGTCGTCACCAACCCGACCGGCGTCACGCGGGACGCCCGGCACCTGGTGGACGTCATGCACGCGGACGAACGGGTGGACCTCGCCGCCGTCTTCGGCCCCGAGCACGGTTTCCGGGGCACCGCGCAGGCCGGCGGTTCCGAGGGCCGGTACGACGACCCGGCGACCGGCCTGCCCGTCTACGACACGTACCTCAAGAGCGGGCAGCCGCTCGCGGACGTCTTCACCGCCTCCGGCGTCGACACGGTCGTCTTCGACATCCAGGACGTGGGCGCGCGGTTCTACACCTACATCTGGACGCTGTACGACTGCATGGCCGCCGCCGCGCTGGCCGGGAAGCGGTTCGTGGTCCTGGACCGGCCGAACCCGGTCACCGGGCGGGCGGCCCTCGGCCCGGTCCTGGACCGGGCGTTCGCGACCTTCGTGGGCCGGGAGCCGATCGCGCAGGCCCACGGCATGACGGTGGCGGAGCTGGCCCTGCTGTTCAACGGCGAGTTCCTGGCCCGGCCGGTGGAGCTGGAGACGGTACGGATGACGGGGTGGCGGCGCGCGGAGTTCTTCGACGCCACCGGTCTGCCCTGGGTGCCGCCGAGCCCCAACATGCCGACCCCCGAGACCGCCCTCGTCTACGCGGGCACCTGCCTCTTCGAGGGCACCAACCTCTCCGAGGGACGGGGCACCACCCGCCCCTTCGAGCTCCTCGGCGCCGAGGGGATCGACCGGCGGTGGGCGCAGGCCGCGAACGCCCTCGGCCTGCCCGGCGTCCGGTTCCGGGAGGCGTACTTCGCGCCGACCTTCTCCAAGTTCCAGGGCAGGACGGTGGGCGGGGTGCAGCTCCACGTCCACGACCGGGAGGCCTTCGAACCGGTACGGACCGGGATCGGGCTGCTCGTCACCGCCCGCCGCTCCTGGTCCGGGTTCGCCTGGCGGGCGGACCGCTGGATCGACAAGCTGACCGGCTCGACCCGGGTACGGACCCTGATCGACGCGGGCGCCGGGGTGGACGAGGTGGTCGGGGCGTGGGAGGCGGATCTGGCCGCCTTCCGGGCGGTGCGGCGGGAGTACCTCCTCTACCGCTGAGGGGCCGGTGCCGCTTTGGTGGTGGAGCGGGCTCCACCACCGGAGCGGGTGCGGGCCGGATGTCCTGAGGACCGTCCCGCGGCGCAGGCTTGCCCCATGACTCGCAGCCCTTCGCGTTCCTCACGCCGTCGCCGCCTGCCCCTGACCGCCCTGCTGGCCGCCGCCTGCCTCGCCGCCCTCGGCACACCCGCCGCCGCCGGTCCGCCCCCGGCCGTGCGCGCGCCCGCCGCGACCGCGGACCCGGCCCGCGAACTCGCCCGGACCGCCCGCCCGCTGACCGATCCGGTCGCCCTCGACCGGCTGGTCGGCCCGGCGACGGTGGTGGCGATCGGCGAGGCCACGCACAGCTCCGGGGAGTTCTTCACCGCCAAGCACCGCATCTTCGAACAGCTCGTGGAGCACGAGGGCTTCACCACCTTCGCCCTGGAGGCCGGCTGGTCCACCGGACTGCTCGTCGACGCCTGGGTGCGCACCGGCCGGGGCGACATCGAGGCGATCATGCGCGACGAGTTCCAGGAGTCGTACCGGCTCTGGAACACCGAGGAGTACCTCGACCTGTTCCGCTGGATGCGCCGGTACAACCAGTCGCACCCCGACCGCCAGGTCCGGTTCATGGGCAACGACCTCGGCTACGCGGGCCCGAACCTCTTCGACGCCGTCACCGGGCACGTCGGGCGCGCGCATCCCGCGCTGCTGCCCCGCTTCCGCGAGCTGTACCGCGCCTCCCGGCCCGTCGGCCCGATGGAGGCCTGGGTCAAGGGCTACCTGGACCGGCCGCTCGCCGAACGGCAGCGGAGGGCGAAGGAGGTGAACGAGGCCCTCGCCCTGCTGTCCGCGCAGCGGCCCGCGCCCGGTGCGGCGGCGCGGGAGGCGCACGCCTGGGCGGTGCAGCACGCGCGGGCGATCGCCCAGGTCGGCACCGAGTACGCGCACGACTTCGCCGACCCGGCCGACATCGCGCGGGCCATGCTCCACCGGGACCGGGTGATGGCCGAGAACACCGTGTGGTGGCAGCGGCGGACCGGCGGCCGGGTCCTGTTGTCCGCGCACAACGGCCACATCGGCTACGAGACGCTCAACCCCGATCATTACCCGCGCACCCAGGGCGCGTTCCTGCGGGACCTCCTCGGCCCCCGGTACGTGGCGGTGGGCGCCTCCTTCGGGCAGGGCTCGTTCCACGCGCACGACACCGGGGCGCCCGGGGAGCCGCTGCGGGTCTTCCACGTCGGCCGGCCCGGTCCGGGCAGTCACGCCGAGACGCTGGACCGGGTCGCTCCCGGCCCGTTCCTGCTCGACCTGAGGCGTACGGCTCCGGGGGCGCGGGCCTGGCTCGCCGGGGCCCGTCCGGCCCACCACATCGGCACCGCCTACCCGTGGCCGGGCGCCACGCCGACGGTGCGGCTGCGGGCCTCGTACGACGCGCTCGTCCACTTCCCGGCCGTCTCGGCGGCCCGGCTGCGCTGAGACCGGCCGCCCGAGGGGCCAGGGCGCTCCCCCGGCCCCGGAGGGGGCCCGTCCAGGTCTGGCGGGGGCGGCGGGCGGGCATGCTGGGCGTGGAGCCGCCGTCCGCGCACCGCAGAACGTGCGCCCAGGGGCGTCGCGGCCACCTCGACGCGGAGGGACGGTCGGGCCGTGACCGGGATGAGTGTGGAACCGTACCGGGAGCTCACCTTCGACAAGGACGGCGAAGGACCGCCCGGCCAGGCGGCGGAGCTGGTCGCCCTGGCCCGCCGGGGCGTCACGGACCTGGTGGTCTTCGTCCACGGGTGGAACAACACCCCGTCCGGCGCCACCCGGCTCTACTCGGAGTTCTTCGCCCCGTTCCCCGGCCTGTTCCGGGCGGGCGTGGAGGCCGGGTACGCGGGGGTCGTATGGCCTTCGATGATGTTCACGGACGACCCCGTGCCCGACTACCGGGCGCTGGTGACGGTCCTCCCCGAGAAGGAGCGGGTGGCCGCGCGGCTCACCGAACTCCTCGACCTCGCCCCGGCGCGGGAGGAGGCCTTCGCGGAGTTCGGCGCGCTGCTGCGGGAGCTGGCGGACGTGGACCGGGAGACGGTCGCGGCCGGTGAGCCGGTGCCGGAGTTCCTGCTCGCCGACCCGGTCGGGGTCTGCGCGCTGTTCACCGAGGCGCTCGGGGAGCCGGAGACCGGTGAGGAGGCCCTGGGGGGCGGACCGCGCCGG
>NZ_JAPSIW010000065.1 GCF_031178505.1 Streptomyces sp.
ACGCCCTGAGAGGCCTGGCTCGTCATGGTCATCGGGACCACCTCCTGGGCAGCAGTGAAGGGCTTGTCACCGTGTCAAGGTCAAGCGACGGGTGCCGGCCGGGGCGGGGGAGGGGGACCGGGGCCCGGTCAGAGGGTGCTGGGAGGCAGCGGAAGGGGCGGACCGGGCAGGCCGTCGATGCTGGGGGCGATGTGTTCCTTCTTGGCGAAGTACGCGCTCAGTGAGGCGTCGTCCTCGCGCGCGAAGCGCCGGCCGTGCAGGTCGCGCGGTCCTCGTCGTACGTCATGAACGGCACGCCGTAGCCGCAGGAGTCGCGGACGAGTTCGGCCGTCACCACGATGATCGCGCGCAGTCCGTGCGGGCCCGGGTCGATGTCCGGGAAATGCGCGAGGAGCTCGGCGAAGCGCGGGTCGTCGCGGAAGACGGGCTCGCCCCGGCCGGGGAAATCTTCGCCGTCCCACGAAATCCGGTCGCCTCGGCGGGCCGCAAACGCGGACCGGGGCCCGCACCGGTGTGGTGCGGGCCCCGGCCGGGGTGCCTGGGTGATCAGGCGGGAACGATGTTCTCCGCCTGCGGGCCCTTCTGGCCCTGCGTGACGTCGAACGAGACCCGCTGGCCCTCCTGGAGCTCACGGAAGCCCTGGGTGGCGATGTTCGAGTAGTGGGCGAAGACGTCCGGGCCGCCGCCGTCCTGCTCGATGAAGCCGAAGCCCTTTTCCGAGTTGAACCACTTCACGGTTCCCTGTGCCATGACATTCTCCTTCTGTAGGCAGAGGCCCCATCCGGAGATGCCGGAAACAAAGAATGCGCCTGCGGAACTGCATTCCGGTCAGGCGCACACAGGTTCATGGGTACCAAAACTGCAACTGCGGTAACCGTAACACACCCCCGCCGCTCCCCTCACCGAGGGGAGCTTCGTGTGTCGTCGGAGTGACGGCGGCGCCGTCAGGCGGCGGCCCGCGGGCCGCCGGGCGCGCCCGCGGAGCCACGGGTGCGCCGGTCGAAGGTGAGGATGCCCGTGAGGCCGATCCTCAGGAGGGCGCGCAGTTCGACGTGCAGGGGCACCTTCGCGTCGGTGCTCCGGGTCCAGCGGTAGAGAAGGCCCAGGTAGGCGTCCCGGAGCATGTTGCCGGCCATGGCGGGGTCGATGTCGCGGGCGATCTCGCCACGGGCCTGTCCGGCAGAGATGACCTTGGTGAAGACGTGGCCGGCGTAGTCGGGCTCCTCCAGGAGCGGCTGGCCGGACTTGACCCACGCGGTCAGCATCACGCGCGTGAGGTCGTGCTCGGCCTCGTTGAACTCGGAGAGGGCCGCCATGCAGCGCTCCAGCTGGACGGTGACGTCGTCCTCCTCCCGGGCGAGCGAGTGCTCCATGAAGGCGCGCAGCTTGTCCCGGCGCTGCTCGGCCCACGTGGTGACGAGGTCTTCCTTGCGCTGGAAGTGGTTGAAGAAGGTCCCGCGGGCGACGTCGGCCCGTTCCGTGATCTGGTCGATCGTGGTGCGTTCGTATCCTTGCTCCGCGAAGAGCTCCAGCGCCGAGGTGTACAGGCGGTCGTGCACGTGCTGCCTGTTCCGTTCTCTTCTGCCGGGCGGACGCGTCTGCTGGGATTCCTCAACCGTCATCGGCTCTCTCTTTCTCTCGGCCCCCGTCGAGACGTCTCCCGTGAACTCTCCGGTACGGGCGGGCGCGCGTCGGCCGTCGCGCCGGACGGGCCCTCCACGGGTCCCCGTGTTTGTACCATAGTCCATCGATGGATTGTGGTGCTAGAAGGGGGGCGGGGGAGTGGCCGCACCGCGGAGAAGGCGCGGCCGCTCCGCCCTGAGATCAGCCGATGTCGGCGGCGATGCTGGCCGCGCTCTCGTCCCCGAGCAGGCGGCTGGCCGGGATCTCCACCCCGAGATCCTGCCGCAGCGTGTTCTTCAACTGAATGGCCATGAGGGAGTCCAGGCCCAGGTCGCGCAGCGGACGCCGCGGGTCCACCCGGTCCACGGTCGTGCCGAGCACCCGCGCCGTGTGGATGAAGAGACGGCTCACCGACGGCGTGCCGGCCTGAGTCCCACCCGCTCCCGGCTCCTGCGGCCGGCCGGCCGGTTCCACCGCCGTGACCGGTTCGTGCGGTGAAACCGGCTCGCTCGGTGCCACCTGCTCGTGCGGGGCCGGCGCGCGCAGCAGGCGCACGCCCCGGAAGTCGGCCAGCACGCGTCCCTCCGGCGAGGTGAGCAGAAGGTCGCAGCGGACCCGGTCCGCGCCGGCGCCGCCGGTGCAGCGCGCCGTGCTCCAGACCTCCCCGCCCGGCTCCCCGGCCAGCAGGACGCTCTCGAAGGAGAGAGGCAGGTACGCGTCCCCCGCCCCCTCGGCGCCCGGCCAGGCGCCGGCCATCACCAGCAGCCCGGCCTCCAGGGCCCCGCCCGGGCAGGACGCCGGTGTCCGCAGACGGGCCACCGCCTCGTTCTCGCCGCGCCACAGCTGCTCCACCGCGCGCAGCTCGGGCGCCACCGTGTAGCCACGGGTCCCGACCTCACGGTAGAAGTCCCCACCCGGTACGTACGTGCCGCAGCGGGCCAGTGCACCGTCCCGCTGCCCCGACCCGGGCTCGTACGACGGTACGGCCCCGGCCCGCGCCGTTCCCGTGACGCACGGCACCGCTCCACCGGTCCGGCCGGAGAGCGCCTCGACCGTGAAGCGCACCTCCCCCCACTCGGCGGCCTGTTCGAGACGGATCCGCAGACTGGTGTCCCCGGCGTCGGCCAGGTCCGGGAGCGCCTCCCCGAGCCGGACGTCCCGCAGCAGTACCGCCGCCTCGCCCGTGAGGTCCCGTACCGCCTCGGCCACCGCGTGGAGGTGCACGGCGGGCGGGACCGGGGAGAGCCCTCGGACCGACACGCCCCTGCCCAGCCGGTCGACGCCCAGGCGGGAGAGGCGGACCCGGCGTTCGGAGAGGACCGCCCCGGTCGCCCCGGGCGCCGCCGGTACGGGGGAGGGCCCCCGGCCGGCGCCGTGCCCGTGGTCGAGTTCCGCGCGGAACTCCTCGGTGTCCCACGGGTATCGCGGCAGCGGCACCCGGGCGCCGCCGCCCGCGCCGTACCAGCGCGCCCAGTCGACCCGTACCCCCAGGCAGTACGCCCGGCCCACGGCCCGGACGGACGCCCGCCCCTCCGCGTGCCCCCGGGTCAGCGTGGACACGGCCTTCGGCGGAGAGCCGAGCGCCCGCTGCGTCTCCGTGACCGCCTGGGACAGCAGCGGATGCGGGCTGACCTCCACGAACACCGCGTCGTGCTCCTCCGCGATCCGGCGCACGGTGTCGGCGAAACGCACCGGCCGGCGCAGGTTGTCCACCCAGTACCGGGCGTCGAGTTCCGCGTCCCGCACCGGCGCGCACCGGACGGTGGAGAACATCGCGGTGCGCGGCGCGGCCGGCCGCACCCCGGCGAGCCGGTCGAGGAGGTCGTCGCGGATCTCGTCCATGACGGGGGAGTGCGAGGCGACGTTGACCTTGACCGGCCGGCAGAGGACGCCGCGCGCTTCCAGCTCGCGGGCGATCCCGTCGAGCACCGTCACGTCCCCCGCCAGCACCGTGGCGCACGGCGAGTTCTCCACCGCCACGCAGACCTCTTCGCCGTACCCGGCGAGGAGGTCGTGCGCCTCGGCGGGCGAGAGCTCCGTCGCGAGCATCGCGCCCCGCCCGGCAAGCCGCTGCATCAGGGTGCTGCGCCGGCAGATCACCCGGGCCGCGTCCCGTACGGACAGGGCACCGGCCACGCACGCCGCGGCCGTCTCGCCCATGCTGTGGCCGACGCACAGATCCGGCTCCACGCCCAGGGCCCGCCAGTGGGCGGCCAGCGCGACCTCCACGGCCCACAGGACCGGCTGCACGACGTCGACGGCGTCGGGCAGCTCCGCCTCCTCGTCCAGGAGACGGTCCACGACCGACCAGCCGAGCTCCTCGCGCACCGCGGCGTCGCACTCCAGCAGGGCCGCGCGGAACGCCTCGGAGGTCGCCAGCAGCTCCCGGCCCATGCCGTGCCACTGCGAGCCCTGACCGGGGAAGACGAACGCCGCGGGGCGGGGGCCGGCGAAGCCCGCCTCCTCGGTTCCGCCGTCGGGGGTCGCTCCGTCCGCCGCCAGGACCCGCAGCACGCCCGCCAGTTCGTCGTGGGAGTCGCCGACGGCCCAGAGACGGAAGGGGAGCGCGTCCCGGCCGGTCGCCGCCGAGCGGCACAGCTCCCGCAGGTCGTGGCCGCGGCCCGCGCCGCCCGGCTCCAGGTGGGCGGCGTACCGGGCGGCCAGACGGTGCAGGGCCCGGGGGGAGCGGGCGCTCAGCACCAGCAGGTGCGGGCGGGCCGCCTGGGCCGGCGCGGGCGCGGAGGTACCGGACGCCGTGGTCGCGGCCCGAGCCCCGGGCGGGTGCGGGGCCGGGACGTACGTACCGATCACCGCGTGGGCGTTGGTGCCCGACAGGCCGAAGGAGCTCACTCCGAGCACCGCGCGCCCGCTCCGGCGGGGCAGCGGGGTGTTGCGGTCCACCACCCGGACCGGGCTGTCGGGCGCCGTGAGCGCGCTTTGGGGGGACGTCAGGTGCAGCGAGGCCGGGACGAGGCCGTGCCGGGCCACCAGGACCGCCTTGATGAGACCGGCGATGCCCGCCGCGGCCTCCGCGTGGCCGATGTTGGTCTTCACGGAACCGACCAGGACCGGCTCCCGTACGTCCTCCCCGTCGTCGCCCAGCGCCTCGGCCAGCGCCCGCAGCTCCACGCCGTCGCCGACGGTGGTGCCGGTGCCGTGCGCCTCCACGTAGTCCACCTGCGCCGGTGTCACGCCCGCGCTGCGCCAGGCCGCGCGCAGCATGGCCGCCTGCCCCGGCACCGCGGGCTGGAGCAGCAGTCCGCTGCCGTCGCCGTCGTTGGTGACCGCGCTCCCGAGCAGCAGCGCGTGCACCGGGTCGCCGTCGGCGAGGGCGTCGGGGAGCCGCTTGAGGAGGACCGCGCCCACGCCCTCGCTGCGGACGAAGCCGTCCGCGGCGTCGTCGCCGAACTTGCAGCGGCCGTCCGGCGCGAGCATCCGGCCCTGGGAGTAGGCGATGGCGTCCGTGGGGGCCAGGATCGCGTTGACGCCGGCGGCGACGGCGAGGTCGCACTCCCCGGTCAGCAGGCTCTGGCGCGCGGTGTGCACGGCGACCAGCGAGGAGGAGCAGGCGGTGTCGAGGACGAGGCTGGGGCCGCGCAGGTCGAAGGCGTGCGAGACGCGCCCCGCGGTGACGGCGCGGAGCCGGCTGCCCGCCATCGCGCGGACGTCCGCGGAGGCCGACGCGCCGGTCGTGTCGCCGTAGTCGGCGGTCGCCTGGCCGACGAAGACGCCGGTGGCGCTGCCGCGCAGTGAGGACGGGGGGATGCCGGCGTCCTCCAGGGCCTCCCACACGACCTGGAGGAGGAGGCGCTGCTGGGGGTCCATGGCCCGGGCCTCGCGCGGCGAGATGCCGAAGAAGGCGGCGTCGAAGCCGAACAGGTCCTCCAGAAAACCGCCGTGACGGGATATCAGCTTGCCCGGGGTCGCGGGCTCGGCGTCGTACCAGGCGGAGACGTCGAATCTGTCCCGTGGGACCTCCGTGACGGCGTCGGTGTTGTCCACCAGCAGTCTCCAGTAGTCCTCCACCCCAGCTGCCGAGGGGAACCTGCACCCCATGCCGATGATCGCGATCGGGTCAACCGTGTTCACTCGAAGGCCTTCCTGACGGTCCAGCGGTCCAAAGCTATACCCAAGGGCAAATTTGTTCTGGAGTCTTTCATGTGACGACCTGATGAGCGGAGTGTTACGCCGGAGTGAGCGGCGAAGGCAGGCCACTTGACCGGCTTTTGGGACGTCCTTGACCTGCCCTGTCCCCTCGGCGGCGAGGGCGTGAAAGGCATCCTGCATGGGCTCCAGTCAACTGTTGAACTCAAGTCCATGTTTGTGCTTCAGTGAGCGGGCCGAGAGGCGGCCCCGCGGATCCCGCGCCGGTCCGCCGCCCTCGTACGCCCGGCGCGCGGCCCTGCCCCGCGCCCTCCACCCCCCTCCACCCCCCTCCATCACTCACCCCCACCACGAGGAGCAGGCATGCTGAACACCAGGAAGCTCGGCCGACAGGGCCTGGAGGTCTCCGAACTCGGCCTCGGCTGCATGGGCATGAGCCAGTGGTACGGCGCCACCGACGACCGCGAGTCGATCGCCACCGTCCACCGGGCCCTCGACCTCGGCTACACCCTCTTCGACACGGCCGAGGCCTACGGCCCCTACGACAACGAGGTCCTTCTCGGCCGCGCCCTCGCCGGCCGCCGCGAACGGGCCGTCATCGCCACCAAGTTCGGCTTCCCCATGAAGCTCAAGGACGGCACCACGGCCGAGGCCGACAGTCGGCCCGCGCACATCGTGGAGGTCGTCGAGGCCTCCCTCCGGCGCCTCGGAACCGACTACATCGACGTGCTCTATCAGCACCGTGTCGACCCCAAGGTGCCGATCGAGGACGTCGTCGGCACCATGGCGGACCTCGTCCGGCAGGGCAAGGTCCGCCACATCGGGCTCTGCGAGGCGGGCGAGAGCACCATCCGGCGCGCCCACGCCGTCCACCCGCTCTCCGTCGTCCAGAGCGAGTTCTCCGTCTGGGAGCGGAACCTCGAGGACGGCATTTTGCCCCTGCTGCGCGAACTCGGCATCGGCCTCGTCGGTTTCTGCCCGCTCGGCCGCGGCTTCCTCACCGGCGGGGTGCGCCGCGCCGAGGAGTACCCCGAGGACGACTTCCGCCACCACGACCCCCGCCTGCAGGGCGCCAACTACGACCAGAACATGGTGATCGCCGCCCGGGTCAGGGAGGTCGCGGAGCGCCACGGACTGACCCCCGCGCAGCTGGCCATCGCCTGGGCGCTCCACCAGGGCGACGACATCGTGCCGATCCCCGGCACCAAGCGGCGCACCTACCTGGAGGAGAACACGCGCGCCGCCACGGTCACCCTCGACGCCGCCACCCTCGCCGAACTCGACGGCGCCGTCCGCGCCGGCACGGTCGCGGGCCCCCGCTACAACGAGCGAATGATGGCGTACATCGACCGCTGAGCCTCCGCCTCCCGCAGCAGCAATCCGGCACGGCCGGACCCCGACCTCTCAGGAGCAGCAGTGGAGACATCCCCCATACCGTTCTGGCAACAGCGCTGGCAGGAGCGCCGCTCGCCCTTCGCGGAGGAGTGCCGACAGGCCCGGGACGCCCTCCTGGCCGACCTCAAGCAACCGGAGGCGGCACAGCGGCGCGTGCTCGCCGACGTCATCGACGTGAGCGCCGGCTCGGTCCACTGGAAGGAACGCGGCTACAGCGCCGTGGCCGAGAACCACGACCTGTTCCGCACGGTCCTTCCCGTCATGCGGTACGAGGACTTCGTCCCCGAGATCGAACGCGAGACCCGCACCAAGGGCGGCGTGCTGACGTGCAGCCCCGTGCTGCGCTGGTTGAAGACCAGCGGAACCACCGGCGTGCCCAAGCGCGTCCCCTACACCCTCCACTGGCTGCTCACCTACCGCATTCCCGCCATGAAGGCGATGTGGGGCACCTACCTGGAGCACCACCCGGAACTGCTGGCTCACCCGTACGCCACCCTCGACACCCAGACCGTCCGCGAGGACGTCTTCGACTTCGTGCACGGCATCGGCCACCAGGCCGTCAGCAACCGGCACCCCCGGATCAACAGCCACGACTGGAACCCGCCGTGGTACGAGTCACCGTGGTTCGGGCCCGACGTGCCGAACACCCACGAGGGCCGCATGTACCACCGGCTGCGCCACCTCGTCGGCAAGGACCTCCATACCATCTCGGCCATCAATCCCAGCACGCTGATCTCCCTGCGGGACCTGCTCGCCGAGCACGGTGCCGAGCTGGTGCGCGACCTGCGCGCCGGGACCCTCGAAGGCCGGCCGTACGGCGCACCGGACGAGGAGGCCGCCCGCCACCTGGAAGCGGTGCTGCGCGACCCGGACTTCCGCCTCACCGACGTGTGGCCCTCCCTCTCGCTCTACACCTGCTGGCTCTCCGCCTCCGCCGGGCTGTACGCCGCCAAACTCGACGCCGTCTTCCCCGGCGTGGCCAAGCTCCCGTTCATGAGCTGCGGCACCGAGGGCGTCACCACCATCCCGGTGGACGACTCCCTGCACAGCCAGCCGCTCGCCGTCGGCCAGGCGTTCTTCGAGTTCGTCCCCGCCGACGTCCCCCTCGGCGAGCTGGTCGAGCGCGGCGAGCCGGTGGAGACGCTGCTGTTCGACCAGGTGGAGCCGGACCGCGACTACCACCTGATCATGACGCAGGGCAACGGGCTCTACCGCCTGTGGACGGGCGACATCTACCACGTCGACCGGATCGTGGACGGTACCCCCTGGGTCCACTTCGTGCACCGTGCCGGCATCTTCCACTCCTTCACCGGCGAGAAGATCACCGAATCGCAGGTCACCCAGGCCATCGAGCGGGGCCTCGCCGCCCAGGGGCTCGGCACCGGCCTCTACATGTGCGGACCGCACTGGGGCGAACCGCCCCACTACATCGTCGTCACCGAGGCCCCCGAGCCGTCCCCCGCACTGGACCGCTCCCTCTCGGCCGCCGTCGACACCGCCCTGCACGACATCAACATCGAGTACGCCTCCAAGCGGGACAGCGGCCGGCTCGGCGCCCTGGAGGTCGTCACCGTGCCGCACGACGCCATCACCGCCTACATCGAGAGCCGCCGCCAGGCCGGCAACGCCACCCAGTACAAGTACAAGCCGTTCCAGCAGGACATCGAGTTCGTCGCGGCCGTCACCGGCCGCTGAAGGGGGGAACGCGGAACATGATCGAGACCAAGAGGCCACCGCAGAACATCCGCCGCGAGATCATCGGACTGCCCGTCGACGGCGCCGAACTGGCCCTCCACCTGTGGCGGCCGCGCGGACCGGTGAAGGGCGCCGTCTTCTACTTCCACGGCCTCCAGTCGCACGCCGGCTGGCTGTGGGAGGTCGGCCCCCAGTTCGCCGACAACGACATCGCCTTCTTCGTCCTGGACCGGCGCGGCAGCGGTATCAGCGGCGGCCCCCGGCACGAACTGCCCGACGCCGACACCGTCCTCGCCGACTACGCCACCGCCGTCGCACACGTACGCGACACCATCGGCGACGACGTCCCGCTCTCCCTCTTCGGCCACTGCCTCGGCGGCTCCTTCATGGCGGCCCTGATGCACCACCCCGACTTCACCACCCGCTACGACGCCGCCGTCTTCTGCTCCGCCTGGCTGGGCAAACTGCACGCCACCCTGGACGACGAGCAGCGGCGACGACTGGCGGCCGAGACCGCCACGGACCTGTGGGACGCCGGACTGCGGTCCGAGGACTTCACCGACGAGCCGCGCCACCGCCACTTCATCGACCACGACGACCTGGCCGTCCGCGCCCTCACCCGGCGCTCCCGTGCCACCCTCCTCGCCCTGGAGGAGCGGTACATGCGGCCGAGCCGCACCCTGCCGCCGGTGCCGGCCGCCTTCGTCTCCGGCATCACCGACCCCCTCTGCGACCTCGACGACGCCCGCCGCACCTTCCTGCGGATGACCGGCAGCCACGGCGCCCTGCTCCAGTTCGCCACCGACAAGCACTACCTCTTCTACACCGGCGTACGGGAGCGGCTGGTCGACTGGGCGTCCACCTTCACCCTCCTCCAGGGGCTGGACCGCGATGCCTGAGGACGCCGGGGCCACCCTGTACCGGGTGCGGACGCCGATGGCGGTCGGCTTCGACCACCCCGCCCAGCGCCGCACCCGCGCCGACAGCCTGCTGCTGCGGCTCGACGCCGGCGGGACGACCGGCCTCGGGGAGTGCGCTCCCCGCGCGTACGTCACCGGGGAGACCACCGCCTCCGTCACCGAAGCCCTCCAGGACGTGCCGATGGACGCCGTCCTCCACCGGCTGCGGACCGACGACCCCGCCGCGCTCCTCGCCGCGCTCCTGGACCGGGGCTTCGCCGAGACCTTCGGCGTCCGGGGCGGCAACAACCTCGTGTGCCTCCTGGAGACCGCCGTCCTCGACCTGCTCGGCCGCCGGCTCGGCCTCGGCGGGGAAGGGCTCGTGCCCCGGGACGGCGCCCCCGCCGCCCGCCAGACGGCGCTGCCCGTCTCCCAGGTGCTCGACCTCGGTCTGGACGTCGAGGAATTCCTCGACACCCGAGGGCCCTTCCACTTCGTCAAGGTCAAGGCCTCGCGGGACATCCGCCGCGACGTCCGCACCGTCACCGCGATCCGCACCCGGCTCGGCGACCGGGTTCCCGTCCTGGTCGACGCCAACATGAGCTGGACGCCCGAGGAGGCCCCCGGTCACCTCACCGCCCTGCGCGACCACGGCACCGACTACGTGGAGGAGCCCCTCGCCAAGGGCTCCTGGGCGGACCTCGCCCGGCTCCGCGCCCACGGCGGTCCCCGCCTCATGCTGGACGAGTCCGTCTGCACCCCGGAGGACCTCATGACGGCGGTCGCGAGCGGAGCCTGCGACCTCGTCAACATCCGCGTCGCCAAGAACGGCGGGCCGGTCACCGCCGGGAAGATGATCGACCTCGCCCGGCGCGGCGGCCTCGCCTTCCAGATCGGCGTCCAGGTCGCGGAGGTCGGACCGCTGATCACCGCCGGCCGCGCCCTCGCCTTCGCCCACGCCGACGCGGTCACCGTCGAAGCCGGCCAGTCCGACCGCTTCTTCCCCGAGATGGTCGTCTCCCCGCGCCCCGCCGTGGACCGCGCCGCCAACACCGTGAGCCCCCCGCCCGGCCCCGGATTCGGGCTCGTACCCAACGCCCACGCCGCGCCCTGGGCCGTCCTGCGCCGCCGTGCCGGCGACCCGGCCGGGTGGCGGGTCGCCGCGCCCGGGGGGCCGGACGGCCACCACGGCGCGGAGCCCCAGGACCGCCGCCCCGCGTCCCGTACGAAGGAACACGCATGACGACCACCTACTTCTCCGACCTCGTGGTCGAGTTCCTGCACCAGCAGGGCATCGACAAGGTCGCCTTCAACCCCGGCGCCTCCTTCCGCGGCGTCCACGACTCCCTGGTCCACGCCGACAACGCCGGCATCGCGCCCGGCATCGTGATGACCTGCCACGAGGAGATCGCCGTGGCCGTCGCCCACGGCTACCACAAGGCCAGCGGCCGCCACATGGGCGTCCTCGTGCACGCCAACGTCGGTCTCCTGCACGCCTCCATGGCCGTCTTCAACGCCTGGTGCGACCGGGTCCCGCTGTTCGTCCTCGGCGGGAACGGACCCGTCGACGCCGGCAAGCGCCGCCCGTGGATCGACTGGATCCACACCTCGCAGAACATCGAGTCGGTCGTCAAGGACTACGTGAAGTGGTGCGACCAGCCCGTCGGCCAGCGCGCCACCGTCGAATCCCTCTACCGCGCCTTCAAGCTCATGAACACCCCCATGCACGCCCCCGTGTTCGTGGCGCTCGACTTCGACGTGCAGGAACAGCCCCTGGAGGACGGTGTACGGCTCCTCCCGGCGAGCGCCACCGAGCCGGCGCGGCTGCCCGCCCTGAGCGACGAGGACCTGGACGACCTGACCCGCCGGCTGCTCGACGCCCGGCTGCCCGTCCTGGTGGTCGACTTCTCCGGCCGCGACCCGGGCACCGTGGCGCCGCTCGTCGCGCTCGCCGAGGCCCTCGGCCTGGCCGTCGTCGACCGCGGCAACCGCATGAACTTCCCCACCACCCATCCCCTCAACGTCAGCCACACCGGCACCGACCTGCTCGCCGAGGCCGATCTGGTCGTCGCCCTGGAGGTCCAGGACCTCGTGGGCGCCCTCGGCGCCATCCTCCCGCTCACCGATCAGGGCACGCCCGCCAACGGCGCCGCCCTCGTCACCATCGGCTTCAACGAGCTCCTCACCAGCAAGTGGGCCGCCGACTACCAGCAGTTCGTGCCCGTCACCCGGGCCGTCGCCGCGGACACGGCGGGCACCGTCGCCGCCCTGCGCGCCGCCGCCGAGGACCCGGACGGTCCCTTCACGGCCCCCGCGTTCGTGGAGCGCCGCGAGGAACGCGCCAAGGTGTTCGCCGCCCGGCACGCCGAGGCCCGCGCCGACTGGGCCCGGCAGGCCGAGGAGACGAAGGACCGGCCCCGGATCCACGTGGCCGGCGCCGTGGACGAGATCCACCGGGCCGTACGGGACGAGGAGTGGATCCTCACCAACACCGGCAGCCTCACCATCGACGGCTGGGTGAAGAAGCTCTGGCCGCTGGAGCGGCCCGGCAGTTACCTGGGCCTCAACGGCGGCGGCGGCCTCGGCTACGGTCTCGGTGCCTCCATCGGCGCCGCCCTCGCCCACAGGGACGACCCGGCGCTCTGCGTCGACCTCCAGGCCGACGGCGACCTCCTCTACACACCGAGCGCGCTGTGGACCCTCGCCGCCTACGACGTCCCGCTCCTGGTCGTCGTCATGAACAACCGCCTCTACCTCAACTCCACCCAGCACGCCGCGCGCATCGCCGGCCAACGCGACCGCGACATCGACCGGGCCCACATCGCCACCAGCTTCTACGACCACCCCGTCGACTTCGTGACCATGGCCCGCTCGTACGGCATCCACGCCCTGCCGCGCGTGGAGCGCATCGACGCGGTCGCGCCCGCCGTGCGCGAGGCCGTCGCCCACATCAAGGAGCACGGCAAGCCGGCCCTCGTCGAGATCCTCATGGAGTGAGCGCCCCCGCGCGCAGGACCCCGCGCGCCGCGCCCCCGCTCCCCTCACGTACGTCCTCCAGGAGGCACCCACCATGACGGTGGTCTTCGAATGCGTCCACGACAACCGGCGGCACCTCGGAACCGGTGTGCCCGACGACGGAGCCCCGCTGCTCCTCCACCCCCTCGGCGACGACACCCTGGCCGGCCTGCTGCGCGGCACGGACGGCTCCCCGGAGGCCGTGTCCGCCGTCCTCGCGGAGCGCGGCGCGCCGGTGGAGGTGCCGGCCGCCGAGCGCCACCGGGTACGCATGCTGCCGCCGCTGCTGCCCGACCACCCGGGCGACGCCCTGGTCAGCGGCTTCATGATGACGCACAACGTGAAGGTCGACGCCGAGGTCCCGGACCAGCCGAACTGGTTCGTCAAGGGACTCGGGGACGTCCTGAAGGTTTCCGGCGAGCCGCTGCGCGTGCCCGGTGACGCCGTGGCGGTGTGCGAGGAGGCCGAGGTCGTCCTCGTCTACACGGGCGACGAGCACGGCGTCCCGCGCTACACCGGCTACACCTTCGGCAACGACGTCACCGACATCGGCCGGTTCAAGCGGCACCCGGGACACCTGTCGTACGCGAAGCTCTGCGACGCGGGCGTGGCGCCCTGGCTGCACCTCGGCCCGCCGCCCCGTTCGGTGACCGGCGAGGTCACCGTCGAGCGGGACGGCGCCCCGGTGTGGAAGGGCCCCTTCACGACCGGCACCGACGCCCTCCACTACGACCTGCCCACGATGATGTCCCGCCTCTTCGCGCACGAGGCGCTGCACCGCCCCGGCCGGACGCACTACGTGTACATCGGGGCGGACCGGGGCAGCTTCCACGCCGGCTTCCGCACGGCCGACGGCGACCGGGTCACGATCGACGTCGCGAGCCACGGCGTACGGCTCTCCCACACCCTCTCGTGGACCGGCCGGCCGCAGGCCGGCCCGGGGCGGGAGTGAGCGCCGTGACGGGCACGGCCCCCGGAGGCGCGGGGAGCGGCGTGGTCGCCCCGGCCGCCCGCCGGCTCAGCGACATCGAGGCCTCGTTCGCCTGGACGCACGCCCTCATGCGCGGAACGACCCAGGTCACCACCCATGTCACCGTCCGGGGCGACCTCGACCCCGCCCGTCTGGGGGAGGCCGTCCGGCAGTGGGCCGCCGCGCTGCCGATCCTGTCGCTCCGCATCGACGAACGGCCCGACGGCCTGTGGTTCCGCCCGGAGCCCGGTGCCCCGCCCCCGCCCGTCCGCACCGGCGTGCTGGACTTGGGCACCAGCCCCGACGACGTACTGCGCGAGGAACTCAACGACGTCCTGGACACCGGTGGTCCGCTGTGGCGGCTGCGCCTGGTCCGCGACCCGCGCGCCGGGTCCGCGCACCTCTACTTCACCCGCAACCACGCCATCTCCGACGGTCATTCGACCGGCGCCGTCCTCCGGTCCCTCCTCGACCTGCTGTACGGCCGGGGCGAGGGGCCGGGCAGTCCGTACGACGTGGGCCGCCCGGCGCCCAACGCGGACGAACTGCCCTGTCCGTCCCCGGCGGCCGGGACCGGCACCCGGCCGGACGGTCCGGAGGCGCCGGCCACCGTCGGCCCCGCACCGCTGCCGTTCGCCGACCACCGGCCGTGGGGCGAGCGGGGCACCGACATGGTCCCGCTGGCCTTCACGGCGGAGGAGAGCCTCGCCGCACGGGCCTGGTGCAAGGAGCACGGCACCACCGTCAACCAGTTCTTCGCGGTGGCACTCGCCGCCTCGTTCGCCCAGGTGACCGGCCGTACGGAGGTCTCCTTGTACACGGCCGTGTCGCTGCGGCGGCGGTACGCGCCCCCCACCCCGCTGCCCGACGTGGGCTGCTTCATCAGTGTCCTCGCCGTCCCCCTCAGGCTCGACGGCGACGACCCGGTCCGGCAGGCGCGCGCCTACGCCACCGCCCTGGCGCGGGCGGACGCCGCCTGGCGCCCGCCCCGGCGGGACCACGCGGAGATCCGCCGCGCGGTCGGGAGCCTGGCCGCCGCCCGGTCCTCCCCGGGGATCTGCCTCACCAACGTGGGCGTGGTCGATCCGGCGCTCGGCCCGCACGCCGGCCGGGTCACCGGATTCCGGACGGTCGTCAACCGCACGGGCGCCAACTACGGCACGGTGCTCCATCTCGGCACCCTCCACGGGGCGTTCACCGCCACCCTCGCCTTCGGCACCCCGAGCACGGACCCGGAGACGGTACGGGGCGTGGCGAAGGCTCTGCGCGACCGCGTGCGTCACCCTGGGCGCGCGGCCCCCTAGGAGTCGGTCTCCTAGGAGACGATCTCCTCGTCGCCGGACCGCAGCACCAGGTCCAGCAGGCCGGGGAAGCGGGCGTCGAACTCGGCGCGCCGCAGCCGGTTGAGCCGCTTGGGGCCGGCGTCCCGCTGCTCCAGGAGGCCCGCCTCGCGCAGGACGGCGAAGTGCCGGCTCAGGGTCGCCTTGGTGACGGGCACGTCGAAGCTGCCGCAGGCCCGCTCCCAGTCCGCGGCGCCCGCCAACTCCCGTACGAGGGTCCGCCGTACGGGGTCGGCGAGTGCCGTGAGGGCCGTCTCCAGGGGGACGTCGGCGGGGTCCGCGTGGACCGGGGGCGGGCGGTGCCCCGCGGGCTCCGCCGCCCGCCGGACCTCCTTCCGCTCCCCACGTGCCGTCCGCTCCGTCCGCTCTTCCGATGCCGTCATACCGGCCGCTCCGTCCCGCTCCGGCAATCCGTGACACGGCCGTCACGGATTGCAGAGTGTTCGATGATCTGCGTACACTCAACTATGTTCGTCTATGAACGAACACTCTAGCGGAGCCGGTGACGTCCTGCCCGGACCGACCGCCTCCCCCCCGCCCCTCCACCCGTCCTCACCGGCCGCCGCACCCGGCGCGCAAGGAAGGAAGACCCGTGACCCCCACCCCGACACCCCACGCCCGGCCGGGCCTCACGCTGTTCGCGGCCTGCCTCGGCTTCGTGGTCGTCATCCTGGACGTCAGCGTCGTCAACGTCGCCACCAAGGCCCTCGCCGAGGACTTCGGGGACAGCCTGTCCGGCCTGGAATGGGTGATCAACGGCTACACCCTCACCTTCGCCGCCTTCCTCCTCACCGCCGGCTCCCTCGGCGACCGCTTCGACCCCAAGCGGATCTTCATGTGGGGCTTCGGCCTCTTCGCCCTCACCTCCCTGGCCTGCGGCGCCGCCCCCTCACTCGTCACCCTCATCGTCGCCCGGATCGCGCAGGGCGTCGGCGCGGCGATGATCGTGCCCTCGTCCCTCTCCCTCGTGAACACCAACTTCCCCGACGCGGCCGGACGCACCCGCGCCGTCAGCCTCTGGGCGGCGGCCGGCGGACTCGCCCTCGCGCTCGGCCCCGTCGTCGGCGGCGTCCTGGTCGACTCGCTCGGCTGGCGGTCCATCTTCTACGTCAACGTCCCCATCGCCGCCGTCGGCATCCTCCTCGTCCGGGCCTACGCGCTGCCCGCCACCCGCACCCCCGCCGCCGGCGCGCCGGCTCGCCGCTCCCTCGACCTGCCCGGCCAGATCCTCGCCGTCCTCGCCCTCGGCGCGCTCACCGGAGCGATCGTCGAGGCCAACTCCCAGGGCTGGACCTCCCCGCTGGTCCTGAGCTGCGCCGCCGTCTTCCTCCTCTCCCTGGCCGCCTTCCTCGCCGTGGAGCGCCGCAGCGCCGACCCGATGCTGCCGCTGCACCTCTTCCGCCGGAGGGCGTTCAGCTCCACCTCCCTCATCGGCGTCCTGCTCAACTTCTCCTTCTACGGCCTCATCTTCGTCTTCAGCCTCTACTTCCAGCAGGTGTGGGCCTACTCGC
>NZ_JAPSIW010000608.1 GCF_031178505.1 Streptomyces sp.
CGGCTCCGGCGGAGGGAAGACTTCTGTCCGAGAAGCCCGTTCGTGTTACGGACTGTTGACCTGGCGGCGCCGGGAAGGGACGTTTTTCCGCCCCTGTGCGCGGTTCGTTCCCCGGGGGGTACGGAGCGGGCGCCGGGCCCGCCCCGTACGCCGGTGTCACTTCAGGTACGGTCCCGCCGTGCCGACGCGGCCCGGGCCGTCGAGCACGTACACCCGGAGGTTGCCCTTGCCCGGCGCGGCGACGGAGAGACGGCCGTCCGAGACGGTCCGCACGTCACCGCTGACGGCGTCGGTGTACGTCCCGTTCGGGACGCCCGTGAACGTGGCGCCGCCCGAGACGGTGACGAGCGCGAAACTGTCCGTCGTACCGCCGGTGTAGCGGCGCTTGAACGCCATCCCGCCCGAGACGCCCTCCGTGGAGTACTGGCCGGTCTGCAGCGCCGGGACCGCCCGCCGGATCTCGTTGAGCCGCTGGACGTGCTGGACCAGCGGCTGCCGGAGGGTCGTGGCGACCGCCCCCGAGGCGGCGGACACCTTCGAGAAGCCGGAGGCCGTGACCGACCCCGCCAGGTGGTCGCCGAAGTAGGCGCGGCCCGTCTCCGCCAGCGGGCAGGACGGCCCGCAGTCGATCTTCCGGCCCTTGCGGAACTCGATCTCGGAGCCGTAGTACAGCGTCGGGATGCCCCGGAAGGTCCACATCAGCGACATGTTCTCCGCCCAGGCGTCGGTCCCGCCCGCGTAGCGCTCGGAGGACTTGTTCGGCCCGTAGTCGTGACTGTCGACGTAGACGACGTTGTACGTGGCGTCGTGGTAACTGTCGTCGGAGTCCTTGCCGTTGGAGAAGGCGTTCTGCGCGTCGCCGAAGTTCATGTGCATCCGCATGTCGATGACGTGCATGCCGGAGAAGCGGCTCCGGTCGGGCGCGTGGTAGGCGTTCCCCGCCAGGAAGGCGTTGGTGGAGGTGGGCTGGTCGCCGGTGCCCCGCTGCTGCTCGTAGGCGTACATCTCCAGGGCCGCAGCGCCGTCGTCGGCGGAGAACTCCCCCCGCTCCTTCCAGGTGTAGAACTGCGCGGAGTGGTTGACCGAGCCGCGGTTCCACTTGTCGTTGACGAAGGCGGCCACCTCGCCGAAGACGAAGAAGTTCCGGGCCGCCTCGGCGCCGTGGCGCTGCGTGACGCGCTCCTGGATCGCGGGCAGGAAGCGCCGGTTCCAGGTGGTGCGCGGGATGTGCACGGCGGTGTCGACGCGGAAACCGTCCACCCCCATGTCGATGTACTTGTTGTACGCGCCGATCAGATGGTTCTGCACGGCCGGCTTCTCGGTGTCGAAGTCGGCCAGGTCCTCGTGGATCCAGCAGGAACGCGAGTCCTCACCCTCCCAGTTGCCGATCCAGCACTGGTGGTAGAGGTCCTTGGGGAACATGCCCGACGTGGGGCTGGGCCACTGGCAGTTGTGGAGCGTGTAGCCCTCGGCACTCCGGCCGCCGGTCGGCCTCCCCCAGTGGAGACAGGTGTTGCCGGCCGGCTCGGCCGTGGACCACAGGTCGCCGTTGTAGTACGACTTCCCCGACTTCGGGTCGACCGTCAGCCCGTCGTAGGCGAAGCCGGGCTGCTTCTCGTCGTAGTACCAGCTCCACTGGCTGTCCCGCACGCCGTACACGGTCGGCGTGAACAGGCCCTTCGCGCCCCAGCGGGAGGAGTGGTTGTAGACGACGTCCTGGTAGATCTTCATGCCCTTGGCGTGGGCGGCGTCGATGAGGTCCTGGTAGGAGGCCCCGGCGGACTCCAGGCGCGGGTCGACCCGGTGGAAGTCCCAGCCGTGGTAGCCGTGGTAGTCGTAGTCGGAGCGGTTGAGCACGACGGGGGTGATCCAGACGGCGGAGAAGCCGAGCCCCTTGATGTAGTCGAGCCGCTGGATCAGGCCCTTGAAGTCGCCCCGGAACATGGGGTCGTCATGGGCCGCGTTGCCCGACCGGGTGTGCTGGCTGCCGCCGCGGTTGTTCGACGGGTCGCCGTCGTGGAAGCGGGCGGTCAGGACGAAGTAGATCGGGTCCTTGCGCGGGTCGGTGCCCAGCGGCTTGCCGGGGGCCGGGCCCGCGGGCCGCTCACCGGTGGTGACGGTCGCCGGGGCGGACGCGGCGGAGACGTTCCCGGCGGCGTCGACCGCCCGCACGGTGTAGGCGTACGCGGTCCGTTCGGCGAGGCCCGTGTCGGAGAGGACGGTCGAGCCGACGTCGGTGACGGTCGTGCCGCCGGTGCCGCCCGTCCGGGTCACCTGGTACTTCGTGACACCGCGGTCGTCGGTGGCCGGGTCCCAGGTGAGGAGGACGGAGGTGCCGTCGGCGAGGGCGGTGACCCGGCCCGGGGCGGTCGGCGCGCGGGTGTCGGGCGGGGTGGCGGCGCACGGGTCGGACGCCTGCGGCGTCACGGTGTTCCTCCGGACCGTGGAGACGCCCGCGCCGATGGTGTAGTCGGCGCCGCCGTTGTTGTCCCAGATCCCGTTGCCGTTGTTGAAGGCGGCCTTCATCGAACCGGCCGTACCGAGGTCCACCTCCCGCTTCCACCAGCCCGCGCACACCTGCTCCATGCCGGCACCGGGCACGGTGGTCCACGACCCGCCGGCCGGCTGGTGGTGGATGTTGACCGTCGGCCAGCCCAGGGACTCCGTGGAGTAGTACACGGTCGCCCTGGCGGAGGGATCGGGCGGCGGGGTCCCGGCGCAGGGGTCGGAGTGGGCGACGGCCCCGTCCTTGACGGTGATGTTCCCGGTCCCGAGGGCGTAGTTCCGGCCGCCGTTGTTGTCCCAGGTGCCGGCGCCGTCGTTGAAGGTGGCCCGCAGGCCGGTGGCGGCGCCCAGGGGGACGGTCGCCCGCACCCAGTCCGTACAGGCCGGCTCCATCGCCATGCCGGGCACGGTGGTCCAGGCGCCCCCGTCGGGGGCGTAGTGCAGCTTGTAGGCGGCCCAGTCCTTCGTCCTGGTCCAGTAGAAGACGGTCGCCGTGTTCTCCGCGACGGCGGCCACCGGAGCGGTCCGGTGGGGTGGTGAGGACGGCGGTGGCGTGCCGGACGGCGTGGTGACCGCGGCGAGCAGACCTGCGGCGGCGGCCACCACGGCCACCACGGCGCGGCCGGCCGGCCGCGTGGGGGTACGGGGCATCTGCGGCTCCTGGCGGGATGCTTCCGGCACGCCGGCGGCAAGGGGATCGGCGCTTCTGGAAAACCGGTCGGAAACTTTCTGAAATTCCTTGCGTCGGGGGGAAGTTACCGCCGGCCGGCCCGGGTGGGAAGACATCCGGCGAAGACGTCCGGAAGACGTGCGGGGAAGGCCGGTCATCGGACGTGCGACGCCCGCGCGGCCCCGGACCGGCCGCCGCCCGGGGAGGGGGAGCGGGTCGGGAGGGAGGCGGGTCGGCCCGGCACGTCTCGTGCCCCGGCCGTGACGGCGCGCCGAGCGGCCGTCAGAAACGGTGCTCGGACCCGGAGTTCACCCCGGCGGCCGGCCACCGACGCCGAGGGATGGCGGCCCGGCTTCGGGACGAGCGGCGTCCGCCACCACGAGCCGGGCTCCATCGCCCTGGCCCTGGTCAAGCGGAACGTACCGGTCGACGCGCCGCCGGCCGCGGGGACCACGGTGGCGGCGCAGGAGACCGTCGTCGAGCCCCGAGCCGCCCGTCGTCGGCCCTCCTAAGGGCGAGTACGGCCTCGGCGACGGCTGCGGGCGCCCCACGACGCCGCGCCGCCGGGTACCGGCCGCCGGCCGCCCGGGGTCACGGGCGCGGCGGCAGCCAGCGACGGGCGGCCGCCAGCGTCACGTCGACCTCGTCGCTCCACGAACAGGCCTCCACCCACGACAGGTAGCCGCCCTGCGCGAAGACCAGCACCTCGCCGGGGTACAGGCCGGACTCCGTGACGAGCTGCGCCTCGGCCACCACGACGGTGCCGGGACCGGTGGGCGCCGGATCGACCTCGCCGGTGCCGCACGCGAAGTAGGCGGTGCCGCACCCGCAGGCGCAGCGCTCCCGCACACTCAGGTGCGGGACCTGCCGCCGGAGCGCGACGTGCACCGGATCGTCCGTGCTCAGGAGGGCCGCGAGCACATCGGCGACATCGGCGGGCAGGCTCTCGGACATCGCACCACCGTATCCGAACGGGCCGGCGCCCCTGTGGGGGCGCCTCCGGCCGTGTGGTCGGCACGCCCGAGGGGCCGGCGCCCGGCGGTTCGCCGGGGATCACCCAGGATCGCGAGAACGCGCGGACAGGGCAGTGGTCCGCCCGGGCCG
>NZ_JAPSIW010000609.1 GCF_031178505.1 Streptomyces sp.
GGGGCCGGCCGAGGTCCCCGGCCGGACCGAGCCGGGTGGCGACGATCACCGGCCGGCTCACCTCCGCGCCCCGGGCATTTCCCGGCCCCCCGGCCGCGGCGTACGCGCTCAGCAGCAGCCGGAAGAGACGTTCACCGTCGGCCGTGTGGGTGTCGTCCAGGATGATCAGCGGACGGGGGCGGCGGAAGAGGTGGCGCTGTCCGTGGTAGGCGTCGATGTCCGCGAGGAAGGCCGCCGCCAGCCGCTGCTCCAGGTCGTCACGGGCCCGCGCGGGCAACTGGTAGCTCAGGTACTGCGCGTAGCGCAGCAGCCGCTCGATCCCGATGTCCGGGACGCCGAGCGGCTGCTCCTCCCACCAGCGCAGCGCCGCCGGGTCGAGTCCACGGCGGCCCCGGCCGCCACCGGCGAGGACCTGCTGGAGCACCTCCCGGATCAGGTCCTCCAGCGGAGTCAGCAGCGGAATCCACCGGACCAGGGGCACCGCCGCTTCGACCAGGGCTCTGAAGCGCTGCCGTACGGTGGCCTCGTTCGGGGTGCCGGTCAGCGCCCCCACCACCGCTTGCCGCTTCTCCTCGAAGTTCGCCAGATCGGCCAGCGACGGACCGTCGTGCCCGGCCCCGGCAGAAGTCGCGTCCGGCGGCGACTCTTCCAGAGCGACCACGGTGAGCAGGCCGTAGGTGAAGCGCGGGAACGGGATGCGGCCGTACTTCGGCACGTCGGCGTTGAGTTCATGGACGAGCCAGGCGAGCGCGGCCAGCGGACGGGAGGCGAGCAGCCCCTCGCCGGTCGCCGGCCGAGGTACCCGGTCGGTCATCGGCCACTTGGCGACGTGCAGCCGGTTGACGTACGTGTCGTGCAGCTTCTGGCACACCGCGGTCCTGCCGGTCCCGCGTCCTCCGTGGATCCGGATCACCGGCGCACCGAGCGGGTAGGCCGGGCGCGTGCCCCGGCCCCGGGCGTCCAGCCCGACGGCCCTGGGCACGAAGAAGCGCAGCAGCTGCCCGTACCCGTCCAGTTCCCCGTCTGTCATCAGCGCCCCCCGGTGACCGGTCAGACGTAAGGGACAGTCGGGAAACTTAGTGCGCGCGAGGGCAAGGGACCAGGCTTTGGCGGACATTGGTACACGAACGTGTTTCGCGACCGACGCGGGCCGCCGCGAGGTCCGGCGTCACCCTGCCCGGCCGAGCCCGTCCCGTAGCTCGCCGACCGCATGAGAGAAAGCCGGGCCGGTGACGCCCACATCCGGACATACGGTAGGATTGACCTGCGCATTCACGGGACGTGGCGCAGCTTGGTAGCGCACTTGACTGGGGGTCAAGGGGTCGCAGGTTCAAATCCTGTCGTCCCGACTGGAGACGGTCGCGGGTCAGGGCCGGTTTCGGAGGTTTCCGAGACCGGCCCTCGGTCATTGCCGGGGACCAGGCACACCTCTGGCGTGCAGGTCGCCCGTCCGCCGTTCCGGCGTGCCCGTGGCGGTCGTTCAGTCGCGACCCCAGGCGTACGCGAGCCGGTCGATGGCCGTGGTGTTGCGCACGCGCAGGGTCAGGTCGGTGCCGCTGCCTTCGAGGGCGTAGAGGGAGTACCAGTCGTGGTCGGGGCGGTACGTGTGCTTTCCGCCGAGCGCCGGCCAGTAGACGGCGCCCATGTCGTGGGCGCGGACCGTTTCGGTGGCGGCCCGCAGATAGCGGACGAAGTTGTCGTCGCCGGAGGCGTCGTTGTAGTCGCGGCCGTCGTCCATGGGGGCGCCGAACTCGTCCAGTACGGTGCGCTCGCCGCAGTCGCCGATCCGCTTGTCGAACTCGCTGATCCACTCGTCATAGGTCTTCTCCCCGAACTGGAAGGCGTACAGGTGGAGGGAGAGGTGGGTCCCGTCCAGGCGGTCGTCGGCGCAGACGGAGGTGACGTCGCCGTTGTATCCGCTGCCGCTGACGATGATCCGGTTCCTGGGAACTCTCGGCCGGTCCGAGATCCAGTCGGCCACGATGTCGGCCCAGTCCGCCGCGGAGTAGCCGTGGGGCTCGTTCATGGGCTCGAAGTACACGTTGGGCCTGGCACCGTACGCGTCGATGACGGAGTCCCACATGGTGTCGAAGGCGGCCATGTCGTCGATCCTGCCGCCGGAGGCGGCGTCGTCCTCCCAGTAGGAGAGGATGACCTTGAACCCCGCGCCGGCCGCGGCGTCGACGGCGCCCGCGTACGCGTCGCCCCACCTGGTTCCGGGAACGGAGTGGGTGTTGATGGGCAGGCGTACGGTGTCGGCGCCCGAGGTGCGCTTGAACTCGCGGTAGATCCTGCGGGCCTTGGCCTTCACGACCCGGTAGCTGTCGGACTCGGCGAGCCCTTCGGGGACGACGGGGCCCTCCACGAAGTTGTCGCCCGGAACGGCCCAGTTCACGCCCTTGAAGCCGGCCGCGTCCGCGGCGGGGAGTGCCGGCGACGCGCCCGCCGGGCCGGCGACGGGGACGGCGATCGCCGCCGTCAGCAGCGCGGCGAGCAGGCCGCGCACCGCGTGGCGGCGGTGTGGGGAAGGGGCCGGGCGGCCGACGGTCCGGGGACTCGACTGCGACGGGAGATGGGACACGGCTCTCCTCCGTGAGTGAGTGGGGGGAGTGTCATCACTGAGACGGCTTGCGCGTGTGGCCTGAGTCAAGGAAGCAGCCGTCGTCCTCGGCAGCAATAAGCTCCGGAAGAAGCGAACAGAATCGATCAGAAGAGTTACGGTTGATGGGACCGTCCGTCCGCGGCGCGGCAGCGTGTCGTGGGTGAGCGCGGAGCCGGTCCCTGCTCTGCCGTAGCGAAACGATCAGGACCGTTCCGAGTCAATCACCGGGAGCGACTGCCCTGCCTTCGCGGGCACGGCTCGGGGGGTGCCCGTGATGTTGTTGGCGGCCGAGCGTCAGGAGCGGATCCTCGCTGCCGTACGCAGGCACGGCATGGTGCGTCTGGCGGATCTGGTGGAACAGCTGGGCGTCACCCCCGTGACGGTGCGCCGTGACGTGACGCTGCTGGCGGACCGGGGTCTGGTGCAGCGCGTGCACGGCGGGGTCGCCCTCCCGCACCGGACGCGGACGCCCCCGGTGCGGGACGGAGCTCCCGGAGCGTTCGGGCCGATGGCGTCCCAGGCCCTGGTGGGCATGGTGGTGCCCTCGGTCGAGTACTACTGGCCTCCCGTCATCCAAGGCGCGCACACCGCGGTGGCCACCGCCCGGGGCAGACTCGTCATGCGGGCCTCGCGCTGGGACGAGCCGGCCGAGGACCGGCGACAGGTCAGCGCACTCCTCGAACGGGGTGTGCGGGCGCTTCTCGTCGCCCCCGCCACGGTCGGTGACTCCGCCATGGATCTGCTGCGCTGGCTCCGCTCGCTCACCGTGCCCGTCGTCCTCGTCGAGCGCCGCCCGCCCCAGGAACTGGCCACCCTCGCCCTGGACGCCGTCACGACCGCCCACGCGCTCGGCGCCGGCCTGGCCGTGCGCCATCTCGTGACCCTGGGGCACCACCGCATCGCGCTGATCACCACCCGCCGGAGCCCTACGAGCAGGGCGCTGCGCACCGGATGGCGGGACGCGGTGGACGTGCTGGGACTCGAGTCCCATGAAGGGCTCGACATCGAAGTGCCCTCCTACGGTTCTCCGGGGTGGCCGGAGGCGTACACGGACGTGCTGAAGCGCTGTCGTGCTCTCGGAGTGCGGGCGCTGCTGGTGCACTCCGACCGTGAGGCCATCGGCCTGATCGAGCAGGGCCGCGAACTGGGTGTCGGCGTTCCGGACGATCTGGCCGTCGTGACCTACGACGATGAGATCGGAGCGGCGTCCGACCCGCCGCTGACCGCGGTGAGGCCGCAGAAGCACCGCCTCGGCGTGCTCGCGGCGGAACTGGCGCTGGCGAAGGCGGCCGAGGTGGGCGAGGAGCGGCCGGTCCACCGGCTGGAGCTCTGGCCGAACGTGGTGGTCCGCGGATCCTGCGGCGCCGTGGCGCAACCGGGGACGCCGTAGCGGCGGCGATCAGCGGCCGGCGTCTCCGAGCGGGGTCAGCGGGTGGCCCGTCGGCCCGGCCGGGCCGGGCTGTCGGAAGCCGCCCAACCCCTCAGTCGCGAGAGCCGGGTCCGCCGACCCCCGTGCGGCGGACCCGGCCTCGCGCGGCCGGGCGCGTTTCCCTCCCCCGAAGGCAACGCGCCCGACCGCTCCCCCGGCGCCGGTCTGCGGCGCTCCCCTTCCGGTGTGACGGCCCGTGCTGTCACCAGCACATGACCGCCGTCTCGCCCGGACCCCAGGAGGAGTA
>NZ_JAPSIW010000610.1 GCF_031178505.1 Streptomyces sp.
CAGCCATCAGGCCGCCCGGGGCCAGTGGCTGGCGGGCTGGCTCACCGCCGGCACCGACCCGGCCACCGCCCGCGCCCTGGTGGACCGGGCCTGGACCACCGCCGTCCTCGCCGGCGACGACGCCCTCGCCGGCCGCGTGGCGCACGCGCACGGCACGCTCGCCTGGCGGCGCGGCGACCTGCCCGCCGCCGCCGGGCACTACCGGCACGCCGCCGACATCATCCCGGAACACGCCCCGGGCGGCCCCGCCCGGATGGTCAGCCTGGCCGCCCTGGCGGTCGTCGAGAGCCACCTCTCGCCCGCGCGCGCCGCCCGGACCGCGCGGCGCGCCCTCGCCCAGCCGTCCGCCTGCCACGACACCTGGGCCGTCGCCCTCGCGCAGTACGCCCGTGCCCTCACCGACCACCATGCCGGCCGTACCGCCCGGGCCCGCCACCGCGCCCACCGCGCCCTCACCCAGCTCGGCGCCCGCCTCGACGCGCCCCAGGCCCACTTCGCCCTGAGCCGCCTGCTCGACCACCTGGAGCGCGGCGCCGCCCCCTTCCCGCCCGACCGGCCGCGTCTCCCCGGTCCCCGGCCGGAGCCCCGCGCACCGACAGGCGGGCCGGCCAGGTGAAGGAAGCGCGTCGCACGGCCCGGCGCACCCCTGCCGCACGCCCGTTCGCCGTCCTTCCCGAAGAAGCCGGCCACCACGGTGCCCGGGGGTGACACGGCCGCGCGGCCCCCGGCCGGCCGGTCGAACGGGAAGGGACCGCCGTCGGGTTGAGGCGGCCCTCGCCGGTGCTCGTGCCGAGCGGTTCGGCCGGTACCCACGGGTGCGCGGTACCCGCCGGAGCCCGGCCCGCGGTGTCCGCCGCTCCGGCCGGTCGCCCGGGGAAGGTCAGCCCTCGTGCTCCCCCGCCTCCACCAGGAGGAGAGCGACGTCGTCCGGGTCCTCGGGCTGGCGCATGGCGTCGACCAGCCGCCCGCACAGGGAGTCGAAGTCGCGGCCCGCCGGGCCGAGGGCGGCCAGAAGGGTGGTGAGGCGCTCGTCGATGGGGTCGTCACGGGTTTCGACGAGACCGTCGGTGTAGAGGAGGAGCTGGTCGCCGGGGTGCAGAGGGACGGTGGTGGTGTCGAAGGTGACTCCGCCGACGCCGAGCGGCGCGCCACTGGGAAGGTGCAGCAGCTGGGGCCGGTGGCCCGGGCGGGTCAGGACCGGCGGGAGGTGTCCCGCGTTGGCGATCCGGCACTGGCCGGTGTGCGGGTCGTACGTGGCGTAGAGGCAGGTGGCGATGTAGTGCTCCAGGCCGTCGGTGAGGTCGTCCAGGTGGTGGAGGATCTCGTCGGGCGGCAGGTCGAGGGCGGCGTAGGCGCGGACGACGGTGCACAGCCGGCCCATGGTGGCCGCCGCGTCGATGCCGTTGCCCATCACGTCGCCGATGACGAGGGCGGTCCTGTCACCGGTCAGGGAGATCACGTCGTACCAGTCCCCGCCGACCTCGTTGGCGGCCCGGGCCGGCCGGTAGAGGGAGGCGATCCTCAGGCCGGGGCGCTGGGGCGGGGCGGGCGGCAGCAGGCTGCGCTGGAGGGTCTCGGCGGCGGTGCGGACGTTCTGGTGCCAGCGGGCGTTGTCGATGGCGACGGCGGCCCGGGCGGCGAGCTCGCGGGCGAGGAGCACGTCGTCCGCGTCGAAGGGCGCCGGGTTGCGGACACGCAGCAGGTCCAGGGCGCCGAGGACCTCGTCGCGGGCGATCAGCGGAACGGCGAGGTAGGAGTGGACCCCGCTCCTGGCGAGGGCCGAGGCGGCCTGGGGACTGCGGGCGATGCGCCGGAGGTCCTGCTCGCCGCAGTGGGCCACGAGGACGGGCCGGCCGGTGCGTACGCACCGGGTGATCAGCCGCTCGGGGCCGTAGGCGGCGACCTCTCCGACCGGGTCCGCCACGGCGGTGAGGTGCGTGGGGAAGGCCGAGGCGACGGCGAGGGCCCGGAAGAGTTCCGGGCCGTCCGCGCGCGCTGCGGCGGTCCGGCAGGACAGCACGCCGTCCAGGACGTCGACCGCGGCCAGGTCCGCGAGGTCGCCCACCGCGACCTCGGCGAGCTCCCGGGCGGTCTGTTCGACTCCGAGTGTCGTCCCGATCCGGGTGGAGGCGTCCGCGATCAGGGCGAGCCGCCGACGGGCCTGCTCGGCCTCGGCCGCGGCCCGGTGGCGCTCGGTGATGTCGACCACCGAGGTGGCGACGCCGATCACCTCGCCCGCCGGATCGTGGATCCGGTAGTGGGACACGGACCAGGCGCGGTCGTGCGCGGGATCGGCCCGGGTGCGCCCGACGAAGTGCTGGTCGATGAGCGGTTCGCCGGTCGCCAGCACGTGCCGCAGGGCCTTCTCGACGATCTCCACCTTCGAGTCGGGGTGGATGTCGCGGGGGTGGCGGCCGATGTGCTCGGCGGCCGGCACGCCGTTGATCCGTTCCAGTGCCCGGTTGACCAGCCGGTAGCGCAGATCGGTGTCCAGGAGGGCGAACCCGACCGGTGCCTGGGACACCAGCTGCTCGGAGAGCGCCAGCCGGCTCTCCACGTCGTGCAGGGCGGCCTGGTCGACGGCGATCCCCAGGGCGTACACGTCCCCGAGGTCGTCCAGGAGACGCATGGAGCGGAACTCCACCGGCCGCGTCGCACCGTCGCGGTGCCGGACGGGAAAGACGCCTGACCAGGGCTGCCCCGTACCCATGACGCCGCCGAACAGCTCCACCGCCCGGTCACGGTTCTCCTCCCCCACCAGCAGCCGCGCGGCGTACCGGCCGAGCGCCTCCTGCGAGGTGTAACCGAAGGTGTCGGTGGCCTGCGGGCTCCAGAAGACGATCCGGCCGTTCGCGTCCAGGACGACCGCGGCCACGTTCAGGAAGTCCAGCAGGCCCCGCCGGGGTGCCGGCCGTTCGGCGCCGGCCTCCGGGGGTCCGGAACCGTCCGGCCCGGGCGGCGCGCCGTCGCTCATGGCCTGCTCCCTTCGCCCACGGCCCGGCGGCGTGGAGGGCCGCCACCGGCTGAACACCCTCCATGCTGCGCCCCCGGCCGCGCGGTGACCATCCCGGAGACCGGCGGCGGCCGCTCCGGCACGCCGGACGGGGTCGCTCCGCCGTGGTGCCCGCCGGGCGGGCGGAGCCTCCTCGGGTACGGCAGGAGGGCCCGGCAGTAGGCCGGGCCCTCTCAGCTCCGTGGCGAGGGACGGAGCCGGCCGGATCAGACGCCGCTCGTCGCGGCGGGGTCGCAGGTCCGCAGCCCCGTCACGTAATTGCCGTCGGTGCCGTAACCGGCGAAGGTGGCCCACTGCCCGGGCTCCACGACCCGGCACGGCGCCCACTGGCCGTTCGTGTAGTCGACCGTGACGGCGACGGTCTCCGCGCACGTGTTGTGCACGTCGGTGTAGCGCCAGCTCTGGTGGTACTGCACGCACGCCGGGGCGGCGGAGTCGGTGGCCGCCGCGGGCGGGGCGGTGGTCAGCACCGTCAGCAGCCCCGCCGCGGCCGTGGCGGTGGCGAGGGTGGTCGAGCGCGCTCTGTGCTTCATGCGGTTCGTCATGCCCCGCACCTCACCGGACGAAAGAACTTTCCGCAAGTTGCTGCAAGGAATTTCAGACATGGGCCGGGCCGCCCTTTTCACAAGCAGGTCATCGCATGTTTCTCGACCTGAAAGAAGCTGCGTGCCCCTCAGGTGCCGCAGGCCGCGAAATGTCCGGTACCTCCGAACCCCCGACCGGTCGCACCACCCCGTTCACCATGGCCGAGTTCCACCGGCCGACCCGCGGGGCGCCGGAGGCCGCCGCGGCACGGGGCGGCCGCGGCGGACGGGCCGGTGGTGGTGATCTCCACGTCGTCCGGTTCAAGGACGTGACCACCGGGCGGCGTGAGCAGCCCGAACCCATGGATCCGTCCTGGCCCAGCGTCGCCAAGGTGCTGCGGGAGGCGGGTGTCGAGGCGTGACCGGCCCCCGGCGCGGGCCGGCTCTCCGCCCGCCCGGGCCGGGGGTTCCGGCGTCAGCCGGTCTGCTCCTGGGGCGCCGGGGTGCCCGGACCGGCGACCGCCGTGCTGTCGTCGCCCCGCTCCGGCTTCTTCCCCTCCTCGTCGTGCCCGGCCGCTTCCCGGGTGTCGCCTCCCGCCGCGTCCCCGGCCGCGCCGTCGGCGCTCTCCTCGGTCCGGGGCTGCTCGGGCCGGGCGATCCGTATGTCGGGTGCCTCCGGTCCCGGGGCGGGCAGGTCCGGCGTCACCGCGTCGGGGTCGGACGGCACGGGATCGGG
>NZ_JAPSIW010000611.1 GCF_031178505.1 Streptomyces sp.
CCTGCACGAGGCGGGCGCCGCAGCCGCTGCGGCGCAGGGCCTCGCAGACGGTGGCGACGGCGACGGTGTTGTGCCGGGTCAGGTCGCGGGCGCCGCCGCGGGTGGCGCCCGCGCAGTTGACGACGACGCCCGGGTGGACGGCGTCGAGGAACCGGGTCAGCGCGCCGGGACTGCCGCTGGCGAGGTCGAAGCGGACGTCGGCGTCGTCTCCGCGGCCGAGGGCGGTCAGGTGGACGGCGGGGTCGGCCAGCAGGCGGTCGGCGACGAAGCGGCCGATGAAGCCGTTGGCTCCGAGCAGTAGCACCCTCATCGTGCGGCCCCCTCGTGCCGACCGGCCGGTGCTGGGGGTTGACGGGTCATGATCTTCGGTCTCCTTGCGGGGTGAGGGAGGGCCGGGCCGCGCCCGCGGCGTCGGCTCCGCGGGTGCGCCGGGGTCAGGGGGTGGTGTGGGCCGAGGCCCGGGAGAGGGCGCCGGTCGCGTGGGCCAGCAGGCCGAGCGCGGCGGCGCCGCAGACGAGGACGGGTACGGCTCCGGGGCCCCACGTGTCGGTGACGGCCCGCACGGGGACGGCGAGCGCGTCGAAGCCGGGCAGGGGCAGCCGGGCCGCCAGGACGCTCGCGACGGCGAGCGCCTCGGCGGCACCCGCGGCGGCGAGGGCGGAGGCGGCTGCCTCCGCGGAGCCGTGGACGGTGAGGAGTCGGGCGAGGAACAGGAGCGCTCCGAGGGCGAGGGCGCCGGGGGCGAAGCCGGTGAGGACCAGCAGGGCGGTCAGGGCGAGGAGGTGGAGGGCGACGGTGCGGAGGAGGAGCAGGCGGGTGGCGGCGGCGAAGTCGGCGACGCCGCGGCTGTCGGCGAGCCGGCGGCGGGCCACGGTGGCGAAGAGGTACGCGCACCAGGCGGCGGGCGCGACGGAGAGGGCGAGCCCGAGCAGTGGCGCGGTGGTGACGGGCCAGGTGCCGTCGGGGCCGCCGGTGAGCACCTCCGCGAGGAGTCCGTCCCCGCCGGCCGCGTAGGCCACGAGCCAGAGGGTCCAGAGGGAGGCCGCCGGCCCGGTGCGCCCCTCCGCCCGGAGCGGACCGCGCCGGACGGCCGCCGACACCGCCACGGCCAGCGCGAGCGCCCCGGCGGAGGCCGTGGCGAGGCGGGCGGTTCCCTCGGTGAGCCCGAGCGCGAGGCCGGTGAGCGCGGCGACGCCTCCGGGAGCGAGCGCGGCGAGGACCCAGGGGGTACGGGCGCCGGGCGCGGGCCCGGCGGGCGGGACGGTCGCGCCGCCTCGGGGCACGCGCGCGTACAGCTCCTCGGCGAGTGAGAACACGTCCCGGTGCCGGTAGCGGGCGGCGGTCCGGTCCGTGAAGCCCTCCGCTTCGAGCCCCGCCGCGATCTCCAGCGGATCCACGGCCCGCTCGCACAGCTCCCGGTGTCGGTGCATCAGCACTTTGACGGGATCGCCGCCGGCGCGGCGTGCCCGCGCGGGGGCGGGCGGGGCGGGACGCGTGCCCCGCCCGGCGGTTCCGGCCGGGACGGCCGCCGGGGCCCCGGTGCCGGAAGCCACCGGGGACGCGCCGGCCCGTGCCGTCCCCGGAACGGGTCTGGCGGGGAGTTCGGCCGGGACGGCCGCGGGAACCGGCACCGCGGGCGCGACGGCCCCTGCGGCCACGGAGGTGGAGGCCCGTCCGGCCCTGTCGGCGCCGGGGCCGGGCGGGGTCTCGTCGGTGGCGGAAGCCGCGGTCTCGCCTCCGGCGGCCGGGGCGCGTGTCGATGTCACGCCTTCGGCGGGGCCGGGGGCGGCCGGGGTGACGGTCCCGGGGCGGGTGACCGGGTCGGTGGTCGGACCGGTCTGCCCGACGGGCACGGTCGGCCCCGCGGCTGCGGCAGGGACTTCAGGTGCGTCGGGGGTGACCGAGGGCCACGGAGTCCCGGGCGCCGGCACGGGCGCGGGCCCGGTGGAGGCGGCCGAGGGCCACGGAGACCCGGGCGCCGGCTCGGACGCGGGCCCGGTGGAGGCGGCCGAGGGCCACGGAGTCCCGGGCGCCGGCACGGGCGCGGGCCCGGTGGAGGCGGCCGAGGGCCACGGAGTCCCGGGCGCCGGCTCGGGCGCGGGCCCGGTGGGGGTGTCACCCGCCGGGTGGGCGGGTGCGGCGACCGGGCGGGGCGGGGTGGCGTGGGCGCTCTCCGGACCCCGGCCGGCCGGGGTGTCTCCCGGCGCGGGGGCCGTCCGGCCCGGGGTGAACCAGGGGCTCTCCGCACGCCGCCCGCCCGGGGCGGGACCGTGACCGTGACCGGCGGGGGGTCCGGGGTGGTGCGGGCGGTGGGGGGCGGCGGGCGAGGCCGCCGGGGCTATTCCGTCGGGGTCGTTGGCGGGGGGCTCGGCGGTGGCCGGGGTGAGGGCCGGGGCGCCGAGGAGGGCTTCGGAGCGGGCGTCCCAGGCTCCGGAGCTCGTGGGGGCGGCGGGGCCGCGCATCGGGGTGCCTCCTTCAGGCATCGGGGGCTCCTGTGCCCGCGGTGACGGCCTGGGGGGCCCAGCTGCCCGGCACATGGGCTTCGGCCGGGTGGGCGAAGGGCACGTCGGCGCCGGCGCGGTGGCGCACGGGCGCGCGGGAGAGCAGTTCGAGGTAGATGCCGCGGAACGCGGCGAGGTTCTGTTCGACGGTGAAGAGTTCGAGCGCGCGGGCGCGCGCGGCGGCGCCCAGACGGTGGCGGCGCCCGGGGTCGCGCAACAGCGCGAGGCACGCGTCGGCGAGCGCCCGCGGATTGCGCGGGGGCACGACGAGCCCGGTGCCGCCGATGACCTCGACGACCGCGCCGACATCCGTGGAGACCGTCGCGCGGGCGCAGAACATCGCCTCGACCAGGGTGGTCGGGAAGCCCTCGGCGACGCTGGAGAGCACGGTCACCGCGCCCGAGGCGTGGACGTCCTCCGGTGTAGGCGCCTCCGGTCCGCCGAGTTCCTCGAAGGAGACGGGGTTCTCGCCCACGGCGTGCGGATCGGCGGCCTCGTCGGGAAAGAGGTGGGCAGCGAGTCCCTTGCAGTGCAGGAGGTACGCCTCGGCCTCCGGTTCCCGGACCGGAGCGGCCACGATCCTCAGCCGGGCGCCGGGCTGCCGGGCGCGGATCTCGGCGAAGGCGTGGAGGAGGCCGATCAGGTCCTTGGCGGGCTCGACCCGGCCGATCCAGACGAGGGTGGCCGGGTCACCGCTCTCCTCGTTCTCGCCGGCCTCGGCGTAGCGCTCGGCCGGCATGCCGGGGTGGACGGTGCGGATCCGGGCGCGGTCGGCGCCGCACCGCTCGTACCAGCGGCGCGCGTGGGTGTCGCCGGGGGTGAGGAGCGCGGCCTGCCGGTAGATCTCGGCGGTGAGCCGGCCGTGCAGCGCGGCGAGGAGGGTGCGCAGGGCGCCGGACCGTTCCGTGCCGTCCGCGGCGAGGTAGTGGGCGCGGAGCCGGACGCCGTACTCGGTGACGAGCAGCGGGGTGCCGTGGAACCGGGCGGCGAGGAGGCCGGGGAGGGCGACGGGGCCGCCGCCGGCCGCGTGGCAGAGGTCGGCGGCGCCGAGCGCGTCCTCGCCGTACCAGTCGAGGGAGAGGGGGCGCAGGGTCCGCTCCAGTTCCTCGGCGAGTGCGAGGTGGTCGCGCAGGCCCGCGCCCGCTGCGCCCCGGCGTGCGCCGGGCGCGCGGCAGGCGGCTTCGAGGACGCGCACGGCCTCGTCGGAACGCAGCGCGCCCGGCAGCCCGCCGCCCTCGCGTGCCAGATCGGCGAGCGCGTACAGCCCGGCGGCGAACAGCTCCCGCGGGCCCCCGGCCGGTCCCGTACCGTCGTCGTACGTCCCCTCGGCGCCGTCCGTTGGCGGGTCCTGGGCGCAGAGGCCTTCGGCGAGGGCGGCGAAGGCCTCCAGGAAGCGTCCGCGGTCGCGGCGGCCGAAGGCCCGGCGCAGGGAGCGGCCGGGTGCGGCGCGGTCGCCGGAGTTTTCGCCGGGGGCCGCCGCGCGGACGAGGCGGGCGTGCGGCGGGAGGGGCGCGGCGGGGGCGGTCCCGAGGGCGTAGAGGTCGAAGCGGTGCTGGTCGAGACCGCGGACGAGCCGGTCGCACCAGCCGGACGCGTCGGCCGCGGCGCCCGCGTCACCCGTCGCACACGGGGCGCCACCTTCCGTGATCAGTCCGATCCGCACGAGCGCACCCCCGTTTCTCCGTTGACGGCGCCCACCGCGGCCCGGTGGTGCGCGGCTGACTCCCGCAGCGGGAAGAACGTAAGCGGAGAAACCGGTGGTGGGGGG
>NZ_JAPSIW010000612.1 GCF_031178505.1 Streptomyces sp.
GAGTTCCGGGAGATCTGGGCCCGCCACGACGTGGTCGCCCCCGGCGGCCGGACCAAGCTGATCCGCAACGCCCACGTGGGCCTGCTCCGCTTCGAGCACACCAACCTGTGGCTCGGTCCGGGCGGCGGCCCGAGCCTCGTGACGTACGTCCCGCTGGACGAGGAGACCCGGGCCGGGGTCGAGCGGCTGCTCTCCCTGGTGGCCCCGTCCGCGGATTCCGGCGGTGCGGGACAATGGGTCAATGACCGCGTTCTCCCCCCTCTCCATCGGGCCGCACATCGTGCAGCCGCCGGTGGTGCTCGCCCCGATGGCCGGCATCACCAACGCCCCCTTCCGCACCCTCTGCCGTGAGTTCTCCGGTGGCAAGGGCCTGTTCGTGAGCGAGATGATCACGACGCGGGCGCTGGTGGAGCGCAACGAGAAGACGATGCAGCTCATCCGGTTCGACGAGACCGAGAAGCCGCGCTCGATCCAGCTCTACGGCGTGGACCCGGTGACCGTCGGCAAGGCCGTGCGGATGATCGTCGACGAGGACCTCGCCGACCACATCGACCTGAACTTCGGCTGCCCGGTGCCGAAGGTGACCCGCAAGGGCGGCGGCTCCGCCCTGCCGTACAAGCGGCCCCTGCTGCGGGCGATCCTCAACGAGGCCGTGTCGAACGCCGGTGACCTGCCGGTGACGATGAAGATGCGCAAGGGCATCGACGACGACCACATCACCTACCTCGACGCGGGCCGCATCGCGGTCGAGGAGGGCGTCACGGCCATCGCCCTGCACGGGCGCACGGCCGCGCAGCACTACGGCGGCACGGCCGACTGGGACGCCATCGCGCGGCTGAAGGAGCACGTGCCGGAGATCCCGGTGCTCGGCAACGGTGACATCTGGTCGGCCGAGGACGCCCTGCGGATGATGCGCGAGACCGGCTGCGACGGTGTGGTCGTCGGGCGCGGCTGCCTGGGCCGCCCGTGGCTGTTCGCCGACCTGGTGGCGGGCTTCGAGGGCACCGGCGCGTACGCGCGGCCCGGGCTGCGGGAGGTCGCCGACGTGATGGTGCGGCACGCGCGGCTGCTCGGCGAGTGGCTGGGCGACGAGACGCGCGGTGTCATCGACTTCCGCAAGCACGTCGCCTGGTACCTGAAGGGCTTCGCGGTGGGTTCGGAGATGCGCAAGAAGCTTGCCGTCACCTCCTCCCTGGACGAGCTGCGCGCTCAGTTGAGCGAGCTCGACCTGGACCAGCCGTGGCCGGTGGGAGCGGACGGCCCCCGGGGCCGTACGTCCGGAAACAACCGTGTCGTGCTGCCGGACGGCTGGTTGAAGGACCCGTACGACTGCGCGGGAGTGAGCGAGGACGCCGAGCTGGATACGTCCGGCGGCTGAGATCCGGGCCCGTTCGGGGAGTGATCCTCACCACCCTTGAGGCGGGGTGTGCTCAGATGAGCGGGTCCGAGGCGACTGCACTGCCTGAAAGGGTGGCACTGAGTGCCACCCTTTTTGCGTTCAAGTCTTGAACGCAAGTGGTCGACAGGGCGCTCATCTGAGCGAGAACCTGCTGGATTGGGTCAAGCGGCCTTCGGGGTGTGAAAGCGCAAGCTACCGCCTGGTTACTTTCGAAGTGGGGGCGGACGGGTGGTTACGACTGTGTGACCGGCAGGCGTACCTCCCCAGAAGCCTTCGATCTGGGTATGTTCCTCGCCGTCAGGGCAGCCAACCGAGTCGTCGAGGAGTCGAGACCCGTGTCGGAAAACAATGATCAGAAGTTCGTGTACGACTTCACCGAGGGCAACAGGGACCTGAAGGACCTCCTCGGTGGCAAGGGCGCGAACCTGGCCGAGATGACCAACCTGGGTCTTCCGGTTCCTCCCGGCTTCACGATCACCACCGAGGCGTGCAAGGTCTACCTCGAGAGCGGCTCGGAGCCGGCGGCACTGCGCGACGAGGTCAGCGCGCACCTCGACGCACTCGAGCGGAAGATGGGCAAGAAGCTCGGCCAGGCCGACGACCCGCTGCTCGTCTCCGTCCGCTCGGGCGCCAAGTTCTCGATGCCGGGCATGATGGACACGGTCCTCAACATCGGCCTCTCGGACGAGTCCGTCGTCGGCCTCGCGAAGCAGGCCGACAACGAGCGCTTCGCCTGGGACTCGTACCGCCGCCTCATCCAGATGTTCGGCAAGACCGTCCTGGGCGTCGACGGTGAGCTGTTCGAGGACGCGCTCGACGAGGCCAAGGCCGCCAAGAAGGTCGCCAGCGACACCGACCTGGACGCGGCGGACCTGAAGAAGCTCGTCAAGCAGTTCAAGAAGATCGTCAGGACCGCGACCGGCCGCGACTTCCCGCAGGACCCGCGCGAGCAGATGGACCTGGCCATCAAGGCCGTCTTCGACTCCTGGAACGGCGACCGCGCCAAGCTGTACCGCCGCCAGGAGCGCATCCCGCACGACCTCGGCACCGCCGTCAACGTGTGCTCCATGGTCTTCGGCAACCTGGGCCCGGACTCCGGCACCGGCGTCGCCTTCACCCGCGACCCCGCCTCCGGCCACCAGGGCGTCTACGGCGACTACCTCCAGAACGCGCAGGGCGAGGACGTCGTCGCCGGCATCCGCAACACCGTGCCGCTCGCCGAGCTGGAGTCGATCGACAAGAAGTCGTACGACCAGCTGATGGCGATCATGGAGACCCTGGAGACCCACTACAAGGATCTCTGCGACATCGAGTTCACCATCGAGCGCGGCCAGCTCTGGATGCTCCAGACCCGCGTCGGCAAGCGCACCGCCGGTGCCGCCTTCCGCATCGCGACCCAGCTCGTGGACCAGGGCCTGATCGACGAGGCCGAGGCGCTCCAGCGCGTCACCGGCGCGCAGCTCGCCCAGCTGATGTTCCCCAAGTTCGACGAGGACGCGAAGGGCGAGCAGATCGGCCGCGGCATCGCCGCCTCCCCGGGCGCGGCCGTCGGCAAGGCCGTCTTCGACTCGTACACCGCCGTGAAGTGGTCCCGCTCGGGCGAGAAGGTCATCCTGATCCGCCGCGAGACCAACCCGGACGACCTGGACGGCATGATCGCCGCCGAGGGCATCCTCACCTCGCGCGGCGGCAAGACCTCGCACGCCGCCGTCGTCGCCCGCGGCATGGGCAAGACCTGTGTCTGCGGCGCCGAGGAGCTCGAGGTCGACACCAAGCGCCGCCGGATGACCACCGCCTCCGGCGTGGTCGTCGAGGAGGGCGACGTCGTCTCCATCGACGGTTCCACCGGCAAGGTCTACCTCGGTGAGGTACCCGTCGTACCGTCCCCGGTCGTGGAGTACTTCGAGGGCCGCATGCACGCCGGCGCCGACGACGCCGACGAGCTGGTGCAGGCCGTCCACCGGATCATGGCCTACGCCGACCGCGTCCGCCGCCTGCGCGTCCGCGCCAACGCCGACAACGCCGAGGACGCGCTGCGCGCCCGCCGCTTCGGCGCCCAGGGCATCGGCCTGTGCCGCACCGAGCACATGTTCCTCGGCGAGCGCCGCGAGATGGTCGAGCGCCTGATCCTCGCCGACACGGAGGACGAGCGCGAGGCCGCCCTGGCCGAGCTGCTGCCGCTGCAGAAGCAGGACTTCATCGAGCTGTTCGAGGCGATGGACGGGCTGCCCGTCACCGTCCGCCTGCTCGACCCGCCGCTGCACGAGTTCCTGCCCGACATCACCGAGCTGTCGGTGCGCGTCGCCCTCGCCGAGGCCCGCAAGGACCCCAACGAGAACGACCTGCGCCTGCTCCAGGCCGTGCACCGGCTGCACGAGCAGAACCCGATGCTGGGTCTGCGCGGTGTCCGCCTGGGCCTCGTCATCCCCGGCCTGTTCACCATGCAGGTGCGGGCCATCGCGGAGGCCGCGGCCCAGCGCATCGACGCCAAGGGTGACCCGCGCGCCGAGATCATGATCCCGCTCGTCGGCACCGTCCAGGAGCTGGAGATCGTCCGCGAGGAGGCCGAGCAGGTCATCGCCGAGGTCCAGGCCCGCACCGGCGTGGAGCTCAAGCTGGCGCTCGGCACCATGATCGAGCTGCCGCGCGCCGCCGTGACCGCCGGGCAGATCGCCGAGGCAGCGGAGTTCTTCTCCTTCGGCACCAACGACCTGACCCAGACGGTGTGGGGCTTCTCCCGTGACGACGTGGAGGCCTCGTTCTTCACCGCGTACCTGGAGAAGGGCATCTTCGGCGTCAGCCCCTTCGAGACCATCGACAAGGACGGCGTCGGCGCCCTCGTGCGCAACGCCGTCGAGGCCGGCCGTG
>NZ_JAPSIW010000613.1 GCF_031178505.1 Streptomyces sp.
CTTGATCGTGGGCGGCAGGGACCGCAGGGCGGCCGGCGACCACCGGTGGGTCCGTGGTGCCGGTACGGAGGCCCGGGTGGCGCGCTCCCGGGTCGGCTCGGCGGCCGGAGCGGCGCCGGCCGGGTCCTCGGGCTGCTGGACGGCGGGCTGCCGCGCGGCGGCGGCGGTGTTCGCCAGGCCGACGGAGGCGAGCAGGGCGAAGAGGACGGAGATGAAGGCGGTCCAGAACTGCTTGACCTTGGCGGTGGCCATGACCCCTCACTTTCGTGACGTTCCCGGATGGTGCAGTACGAGTTGCGCGCTTTACATACCTTTCTCATGATGTGTACGCACTCCGGGATTCCGGGGAGCGACGCCGTGCCCGCGCAGTTCTTCCGATGAACACCACCCGTCCGGCTCAGTGCGCGCCGGAGAGGCTCGCGTGTGCGCGCACGGCCTGCGCCGCCCGGGTGCGCTCCGCCCAGCGCGCGGCGGGCCCGGTCGCCACCCCCGCGACCAGGAAGACCGCCCCCAGGAGAAGCCAGCCGGGCGTTCCCCACCCGATGAGCAGCGTGGTGACGAGGAGCGGCCCGAGGGTACGGGCGACGGGGACGCCGGTGCCGTAGAAGCCCTGGTACTGACCGATGCGCGCGGCGGGCGCGAGGGAGAAGCCGAGCTGCCACGAGCCGGCGGAGTGCCGCATCTCGGCGAGGACCTGCAGGAGCGCGCCCAGGACGAGGACGGTGAGGGCGGCGCCCGCGCCGAGGCCGGAGACGGCCGACAGGGCGAAGACCGCGCAGGAGGCGAGCATGACGGCCCCCGAGCCGCGCACCGCGCGCGTGGCGGTGGCCAGGTCGGTGACCGAGCGGGCGGCCCGGACCTGGAGGAGCGTCACGGCGCCGGTGTTGAGGACGAACAGGGCCGAGACCGTCCAGCCGGGGGCCGCGGTCCGTCCGGTGATCCACAGCGGCAGGGCGAGGCTGAGCAGCGGCAACCGCAGCAGCATCAGGGCGTTGAGCAGGGTGAGCAGGGCGTACGGGCGGTCGCGGAGGACCGCGAACCGCGGCGCTCCGTCGGAGGGGGCCGGCGACGGCGGCACCTCGGGGAGCCGGCTCAGGACGAGGGCGCAGAGCAGGAACCCGGCGGCGTCGAGCGCGAACACCGCGCGGTAGGCGGTGGCCGTCCCGGCGTGCAGGGCGAGTCCGCCGAGCGCCGCGCCGACGGCGAGGCCCGCGTTCAGCGCGGCCTGGAGCCGGGCCAGGACGGCCGTCCTGGCGGCGGGGTCCACGAGTCCGGCCAGCAGGGCCTGGCGGGCCGCGGCGAGGCCGCTCTGCGCGGTGGCGTAGAGGGTGGCCGCCAGGAGGAAGGGGGCGAAGGAGCCGAGGAGGAGGAAGGCGGCGACGGCCGCCGCGGTGGTCAGCGCGAGCAGGACGGCGGTGCCGCGCGGGCCGCGCCGGTCGGCGAGGTGCCCGAGCGGCACCCCGGCGACCGAACCGACCGCCCAGGCGACGGCGAGCCCGGCGCCGATCTCAACGGCGGAGAGACCGACGACCCGGGTGAAGTAGAGCGCCGAGGAGACGTGGAAGGCGCCGTCGCCGACGGAGTTGGCGAGCTGGGCGGTGAACAGGGCGCGGGGTGCCCGGGCTGTCTGCGGGAAGGCGTTCGGCATGAACACGACGCTAGGGCCGGGTGGCCCACCGATCCCGGTCCATTGATCCCGTGGGAACCTGGGCCATTTCACCGGTACGAGGAGCATGGGGAGGACGGGGCGCGGGACATGGCGGAGAACCGTCTTTCCCTCCCGGCGGAGTCGTTGCGATCATGAACACGACCACAGGATCTCCACAGCTCGTCCCCATAATGTGACGATCAGGACCTCTCGCACTTTCAGTGCGGATGCAAACACTTCGCCCGGCGGTATCGGGCGGCGCGGGGGCCGGGCGCGCGGGAGACGGGCCCGGGTCGGGCGGATGACCCGGGACGCCGGCGGCCGGCGTCGGCGCGGCCGGGTACCCGATCCCCGGACGTCCGGGGACGTCCGAAGAAGGGGCGGTCGCTCCACCGCACCTCTGCGGCAGGTGGGCCCGGCCGCTCGCCCAGGGGGGTCCAGCTCCTCCATGACCGGCCACCACCCCGGAACGCACAACACCCCCTCGTACCGCGTTTCCGCAGGTAAGAAGGGGTGTACGGGGTGGAGCCTAGGGGAGTCGAACCCCTGACATCTGCCATGCAAAGACAGCGCTCTACCAACTGAGCTAAGGCCCCGGAACGAGAACAGCGTACCGGGTCACCCCCCATGCCCGGCAAAAGGATTGGGACTCCCGGTGGACGACCACGCTCCGTAAGATGCTGTTCAAGGTTCGCAGTGGCGAACCGCAGGGATGGGGAGAAGGAATGGACGCAGCGCAGCAGGAAGCCACGGCCAGAGCCAGGGAGCTTCAGCGCAGTTGGTACGGAGAGCCGCTGGGGGCGCTCTTCCGCCGCCTGATCGACGACCTGGGGCTCAACCAGGCCCGGCTCGCGGCCGTGCTCGGGCTCTCGGCGCCCATGCTCTCCCAGTTGATGAGCGGCCAGCGCGCGAAGATCGGAAACCCGGCCGTGGTCCAGCGCGTCCAGGCCCTCCAGGAGCTCGCGGTCCAGGTCGCCGACGGCAGTGTCAGCGCCGCCGAGGCCACCGACCGCATGGAGGAGATCAAGAAGTCGCAGGGCGGCTCCGTCCTCACCGCCACCGGGCAGACCACCACCGCCTCCGGCGCCCCCACCGTCCGCCGGGTGGTCCGCGAGATCCAGTCGCTGCTGCGGTCCGTCGCCGCCGCGGGCGACATCCTCGACGCCGCCGACTCCCTCGCCCCGGCCCACCCGGAACTGGCAGAGTTCCTCCGGGTCTACGGAGCCGGGCGCACCGCCGACGCGGTCGCCCACTACGAGTCGCACCAGAACTGACGCGGAGCCGGCGGACCGCCGGCCCGGAACGGAACGACGGGGAGCGGGCGCAGCACGATGGGTGAGGTCTTCGCCGGCCGGTACGAGCTGATCGATCCGATCGGCCGGGGCGGGGCCGGGGCGGTGTGGCGCGCCTGGGACCACCGGAGGCGCCGGTACGTGGCGGCCAAGGTGCTCCTGCAGAGCGACGCCCACACGCTGCTCCGCTTCGTCCGGGAGCAGGCGCTGCGGATCGACCATCCGCACGTGCTCGCCCCCGCCAGCTGGGCCGCCGACGACGACAAGGTCCTGTTCACCATGGACCTGGTCGCCGGCGGCTCGCTCGCCCACGTCATCGGGGACTACGGCCCGCTGCCGCCGCGTTTCGTGTGCGCCCTGCTCGACCAGCTGCTGTCCGGTCTGGCCGCGGTCCACGCGGAGGGCGTCGTCCACCGGGACATCAAGCCGGCCAACATCCTCATGGAGGCGACCGGCACCGGGCGCCCGCACCTGCGGCTGTCCGACTTCGGCATCTCCATGCGCAAGGGCGAACCGCGGCTCACCGAGACCGACTACGTGGTCGGCACCCCCGGATACTTCGCCCCCGAGCAGCTCCTCGGCGCCGAACCCGACTTCCCGGCCGACCTCTTCGCCGTCGGCCTGGTCGCGCTCTATCTGCTGCAGGGCCGCAGGCCGGACTCCCAGGCGCTCGTCGTGCACTACCTCGCCCACGGCACCCCGAGCGCCCCCGAGGGCGTCCCCGAGCCGCTCTGGCAGGTGCTCGCCGGCCTGCTCCAGCCCGATCCGCAGGCCCGTTTCCGCACGGCCACGGGCGCGCGGAAGGCGCTGAGCGCCGCCGTCGAGCTGCTGCCCGCGCCGAGCCCCGGCGACGAGCCGGTCGAGATCTTCGACCAGCTCGGCCCGCTGCCCGCCGGCTTCGGTCCGGAAGGACCCACCAGGGCACCGGCCCCTGACCCGCGCGGCACCCCGGCCCCTGACCCGCGCGTCAACCCGCCCGGTGTCGCGGCGCCGGCCGCCCCCCGCCCCCCCGCGGGGGCCGCGCCGCCCGCCCCCGGAGCCGTACCACCCCCGCCGTCGCCCCCCGCTCCCCCTCCGGCTGCCGCCGCCCCCTCGCCCGGGCCCTCGCCCGTGCCTCAGCCGCCGTACCCCTACCCGCCGGCTCCGGCCCCCGCGCCGGTGCCCGGGCCGTCCGAGACGGGCAGCTTCCCTCTGCCCCCGCCGGTCACCCACCCGGCGCCCTCCGTCCACCGGGCCCCCACGGCCGCCGTGCTGCACGGCCCGCCCCCCGCACCGACGGCGCCCCGCACCCCCGCACGGCGACCGGGACCGCCCCCGAAGGTGGCGG
>NZ_JAPSIW010000614.1 GCF_031178505.1 Streptomyces sp.
CCTCCTCACCCCACGGACCCCCTCACGCCTGCTCCCGATCCCCCCGCACCCACGGAGGTGAAGCACGCACACGGACAGCCACGGGGGGCGGGGGGGGAGGGGGGAGGGGGGAGGGGCGGGGGGGGAAGCCCCAGGCGGAGGGAACGGGGCGGGCGGGCAGCGAGAAGGACTGGCCGGATCCGGTCGGGCCGGGCCGGGCCCGACCCGCGCGCGGGCCGGTCAGGCGTCGGGGCCGGTGGCGCCGTGGAGGGCCATGGAGACCGCGGCTTCAGTGATCTCGGTGGGGTGCTCGGCCGCGCCGAGTTCGATGCGGCGGACGGCGGCGTCGACGACGCCCTGGAGCAGCATGGCGCCGAGGCGGGGCCGGGGGTGGCCGAGGGCGGCGAGGGCTTCGACGATCATGGCGACGAGTCCGCCGTGTGCGGCGCGGATCTTCTCGCGGGCGCCGTCGTCGAGTTCGCTGGCGGAGATGGCGACGACGGCCCGGTGCCGGCGGTCGCCGACGAGTTCGAGCTGCTTGCGGACGTACGCCTCGACCTTGCCGTCGGGGGACTCGGCGCGGGCCATGGCGGCCTCGACCTCGGCGGCCCAGAGGGGGAAGTCGACGGCGCAGAGTTCCTCAACCACGGCGGCGCGCGAGCGGAAGTACTCGTACACGGACGAGCGGGCGAGGCCCGTGCGCTCGGCGAGGGCGGGGAAGGTCAGCGCCTCCGTACCACCCTCGGACAGCAGGGAACGCGCGGCGTCCAGCAGGGCGCCGCGCTGCATCGTCCGGTGCTCGGCCACCGAGGCCGCTCGAATCCTGGGCACGGATCCACTGTACGGCGGAGGCCGCTCGGGTCACCGTCCGACGTCGGCCAGCTTGGCGCGGAGCTGCAGGACGGATTTGGTGTGGATCTGGCTGACGCGGCTCTCGGTGACGCCGAGGACGTGGCCGATCTCGGCGAGGGTGAGGCCTTCGTAGTAGTAGAGCGTGACGACGGTCTTCTCCCGCTCGGGGAGGGTGTTGATGGCGCGGGCGAGGAGGCGTCGCAGTTCGCGGTCCTCGGCCACCTCGACGGGGTTGTCGGCGGCGGTGTCCTCCAGTGTGTCCATGAGGGAGAGGCGGTCGCCGCCTTCGCCGCCGACGTGGAGCAGTTCTTCGAGGGCCACGACGTTGGCCAGTGACAACTGGCTGAAAACCGCATGCAGTTCTTCGAGGGGGATGCCCAGTTCGTCGGCGACCTCGCTCTCGGAGGGCGTGCGCCGGAGCTGGGCTTCGAGGGTGGCGTAGGCGCGTTCGACGTTGCGTGCCTTCTGGCGTACGGAGCGGGGGATCCAGTCGAGGGCGCGGAGTTCGTCGATCATGGCGCCGCGGATCCGCGTGATGGCGTACGTCTCGAATTTGATGGCCCGCTCGACGTCGAACTTCTCGATGGCGTCGATGAGGCCGAAGACGCCGGAGGAGACGAAGTCGGCCTGTTCCACATTGGACGGCAGCCCCACGCTGACGCGTCCCGCGACGTACTTGACGAGGGGTGAGTAGTGCAGGATCAGCTGTTCCCGCAGGCGCTCGTCGCCGGTGTCCTTGTAGGAGCGCCAGAGTTCGTCGAGTGAGGTCGGTGCGGGGGGTCGCACGGTGCCCCGGGCTGCTGGGGGCACCGCAGCGCGGTCAGACCCGGAGGTGTGCTGGGGCATGCGTTGCCTTGAGCCGTTCTGCTGTCGGGTGCGTCGGTGTGGGTGTCCTGTGGGGAATGCTGGTGAGCGTAGCGTGACTGGGCTGTCGCGGTGAGCGAACGCCGGGCGATGGCGCCGGTCCGGGTGGACGCTGTCGGTCAGACCTTCGAAGGGGGACCGTGGTGCGGGCCGGCCGCTCGGGTGGGGCCGAGAGAACTCGATTGCTCATCGGCCTCACCTTTTCACCCGAATGCTCCAGGTCAAGGACCGCCTCGCCGCGCGTTCGACCGTTGGGGGGCGGTGTTCGTCAACGTCCATCCGTCCCCTTTTCGTTCGACGTGGCCCAGGGAGTGGAGTTCGTACAGCTTGGCGAGGGTCTCGTCGGGGGTGGTGCCGGCTCGGCGGGCGATGACGCTGGTGGGGGTGGGGCCGCGGGCGGGGAGGGCTTCGAGGATGTGGGCGGTGGCGGGGGCGAGGAGGTCGCGCGGGAGGACGGGGCCTCGTCGCGCGGGGGCGAGTTCTCCGATGGCGCCGACGAGTTCGACGATCTCGTCGGCGTCGGTGACGAGGGTGGCGTCGGCGCGGAGGAGTTCGTGGACGCCTGCGGAGAGGGCGCTGGTGACGGGGCCGGGGACGCCCATGGTGTGGCGGCCGAGGCGGGTGGCGGCGCGGGCGGTGACGAGGGAGCCGCTGCGGTGCTGGGCTTCGATGACGACGGTGCCGCGGGTGAGGGCGGCGATGAGGCGGTTGCGGAGGATGAAGCGGCTGGGGGTGGGGTGGCTGTCGGGGGGTAGTTCGCCGAGGACGAGGCCTTGTTCCGCGATGCGTTGGATGAGGCGGGTGTGGCCTCGGGGGTAGGGGGTGTCGACGCCGCAGGCGAGGACGGCGATGGTGGCTCCGCCGGCGGCGAGGGCGCCTCGGTGGGCGGCGCCGTCGATGCCGTAGGCGGCTCCGGAGACGACGACCCAGCCGTGGCGGGCGAGGCCGGTGGCGAGGTCGGCGGCGGTGTGGGCGCCGTACGGGGTGCAGGCGCGGGCTCCGACGAGGGCGACGGAGCGGAGGGCCCAGGTGCGGAGGTCGGCAGGGCCCCGGGCCCAGAGGCCGAGGGGGCGGGTGTCGCCGAGGTCGTCGAGCTGGCGGGGCCATTCGGTGTCGCCGGGGACGAGGAAGCGGCCGCCGAGCCGGTGGATGGTGTCGAGGTCTCGCTCGGGGTGGGCGTCGTGGGCGCGGCGGCGCCAGCTCTGGACGCGGGTGGCACCGGTGCCGGGGAAGGGGTCGGTGCCGGTGGCCGGGTCCTGGCGGAGGAGGTGGAGGAAGTGGGCGGCTCCGTAGGTGCGGACCCATCGGCCGGCGTGTTCGTCGCCGGGTTCGACGATGCGGGTGAGGGCGGCGCGGGCGAGCCGTTCTCCGGTGTGCGGGGCGGTGGCCGGCTGGTCGGGGCCGCCGCTGAGGTGTGGGGGATCGGGGTTCGTGGCTCCCGTCGGGTCCTCGGGCGGGTGCGTGCGGTCGGGGTGGGCCGAGGAGGCGGGCCGCTCCCCCGCCCCGGGTCCGGGCGCGGGGTCCGTACGGTTCGAGGCCTTCGCCGGGCGCTCCGGTCGTTCCGGGGGTGTGGGGTGCTGGTTCATCGGTGCTCCCCCGTGGTGGTGGGGACGCCGCGGGCGATGCCGGTGCGGAGTTCGAGGGCGAGGGCGATGTCCCGGCTGTCGGGCCGGTCGCGGCCGGCGAGGTCGGCGGCGGTCCAGGCGACGCGCAGGACGCGGTCGAGGCCGCGGGCGGTGAGGAGGCCGCGTTCGATGTCGCGTTCGGCGGCGGCGAGGGCTCCGGGTGCGACGGGGTGCCGGGTGCGGAGTTGGTGGCCGGGGATCTCGCTGTTGACGGTCCAGGGGGTGTCGGCGAGGCGGGCGGCGGCGCGGGCGCGGGCTTCGTGGACGCGGTCGGCGACGGTGGCGCTGGTTTCTCCCCGGCTTCCTTGTCCGAGGAGGTCGGAGCGGGTGACGGGTTCCACTTCGACGCGGAGGTCGACGCGGTCGAGGAGGGGCCCGGAGAGGCGGCCTTGGTAGCGGCGGACGAGGGCGGGTGGGCATTCGCAGCCGGCACCGTGGAGGGTGTGGCGGCCGCAGGGGCAGGGGTTGGCGGCGAGGGCGAGGAGGAAGCGGGCGGGGAGACGGACGACGCCGGCGGCGCGGGCGATGACGACGTGTCCGGATTCGAGGGGTTGGCGGAGGGCGTCGAGGCTTTTCGTGGAGAATTCTGGTACTTCGTCCAGAAAGAGGACGCCTTTGTGGGCGAGGGAGACGGCGCCTGGGCGGGGGATGCCGTTTCCGCCGCCGACGAGGGACTGCATGGTGGCGGAGTGGTGGGGTGCGCAGTAGGGGGCGCGGCGGACGAGGGGCTCGCCGGGCGGGAGGATGCCGGCGACGGAGTGGACGGCGGTGACTTCGAGGGATTCCTTGCGGGTGAGGGGCGGGAGGATGCCGGGGAGTCGTTCGGCGAGCATGGTCTTTCCCGCGCCGGGCGGTCCGGAGAGCAGGAGGTGGTGGCCGCCGGCGGCGGCGATCTCGAGGGCGCGGCGTGCGCCGTGCTGTCCGGCGACGTCGGCGAGGTCGG